>NJBQ01000075.1 GCA_005223095.1 Candidatus Aerophobetes bacterium Ae_b3a | reverse complement strand
CTTCGACTAGCAGAGCACAGGTACCCAGCATCATTGCTCCAGCCAGCCCCACGAATCACATGCTCAGAACCGTAATTGGGACCTTGGGGGTTCCTGTAGGAGTCGCTACTTGAGTAGTAGTCTTTGTCATACCAGTCACTCACCCACTCCCAGACATTACCCCCCATATCATAAAGACCATAGTTATTGGGAGGATATCTTCCCACCCGAGTAGTCTGGCCTACATTCTCGCCATAATTTGCTTTACTAGAATCAATGCTATCCCCCCAAGGATATTTCTTCCCTACTAAATCTCCTCTAGCTGCTTTTTCCCATTCAGCTTCGCTGGGAAGTCTCTTGCCTGCCCACTCGGCATAGGCTCTGGCTCCAAACCAGGAGACCTCGATAACAGGATGGTTTTCATAGCCTGATTTAGGTTGATATTTACCATTTCTGTACTCAATAAAACAGTCCTCATCACTCGTATCAAGCCAGGCTACTCTATCTTCTTCCTGATTTCCTTTCTGGTTAAGAAACTCAGAGAACTGAAGTTTAGTAACCTCATATTTATCTATATAGAAAGCATCAAGATAGACTTTGTGAATGGGTGTCTCATCAGCGTCTCCATAATTGGAGCCCATTAGGAACTCACCGTCAGGAATAAGGACCATGTCGTTTGTTGGAGAAACGGGAGTGGGGGTTGTGACTGGAACAATCACCACAGGCTCATACCCTATCCTCATACGGATCTCTTTGATCTTGTCTTGATAAATAGTAATGGGGGGTCCGGCATCCAGATTAATGTAGATATCCTCATCCCGCAGAACTCCGTTGATTTCGTCGCCGTTATGGAGAGTAATCTTTGTAAAAACCTGCTCTTCGGCAATAAAGGAAATATCTCTTATAGTATTTGCTCCAATAGTAACATCGGCGTAGGCTGTCTTTACCTGGAGTACCTCGTCGGTAAGTCTCCCGGCAAAAACATCTCCGTTGACCATATAGAAAATATCACTCCCCGGTATACCTAGAAGTTCTTTTTCTCTAACGCGAAAGAGTATCCTGGCAATCTTCTCCTTTCGCACCACTATCTCAGCACCACTGGATAGCCTGAAATCAATTGTGGGATTATTAATGAATCCTGAAAAGTAACTTTGATTTACTGTATAAATACGTTCCATATGAGCTCCAGCTCCAAAGATAATGCCAGCAATTAGTCGAGTATCAAAGAAAATTTGTGCATATGGAGTCTGGATTCCGATACTGGAGCTAGTCATCTTCCCGTTCAGCTTGTCCCCATTCTTCATAAAGATGACATCCTCTTCTGCCGGACGCTCGAGACTTAAAACCATAGTATAAACAGGCATAATATCTTGTTCTTTGAGAACTGTTCTCCCTTCTTCTGTAGTTATATATAGGTAAACGGGTTGCTCAACTCCCAGGTTTCTCATCTCTTGAATGATGAATCCAAGAGTACCCGCATCACCCAGAGGGATGATTACTTCAATCCCGGTTTTCAGGATACTGGATATTACACTTGGAAGCTGTGCACCCGTGCCGGGTTCAATCTCCTGTAAAGTGTACGGGATATCAGCATAATTAAGCTCTTTTTCCAATTCCAGAATGGCCTCTTCTTCTAAAGTTCCCCTGACAGTTATAATCAAAGTGTTCCTGTAGCCTTCTGCGATGATATCTCTGGCCAGTTTCTTCACAAATTCTATTCCTATTTTTTCTTGAGAAGCTCCTGATACGGCTATACTTAGCAGCAGGCTTAGAAAGAGAAAGATACAGCAAGCTTTCCTAAACACATCCTTCCCCATTGTCTTTCTTGCATTCATAATCTTCAAAATATTTTTATCCCACAATTAGCTTGACAAAATTCTCTTGATACAACCTATTTCTTTACTATCGACTTCATCTGGAATAGCGACAGATGGCCATACAACGAGTGGGCAAAAAAAAATCCAATTCCTCAAGAGATAAAGACCAGATCGCACTATGGATTTGGGTTCAGAGTTTTCCATTGAATGGTGTGGAATGATGGTATGTTCTGATATGAATAAAGCAAAAGGCTCTGCTTGATTTCTCATGAGGTAGTAACTCCGGGTCAAGAAATACCGAAGGACAATTTCTTCCGTCGCTGTAACTGGTGAATCGTATTTCGTGAATCGTGAATTGTCAACCAAACCCTACAATCATTTATTCCCTTGTTTGCGATTCACTATTCACCATTCACTATTTACGATTTTGCTCCTATAAGGCTTCTTCAGAAAATGTCCTTCGGTAGACCACATAATTTCCTGGTTCATTAAGATAATGCTGTCCTAAAACAGCGAGAAATCATCTATGATAGATACTATTTTATGGCATAAATTGACCATTTTGTCAAATATTGGAGGCTAGGAATAACATTCTCTATAAGCCGTTTAGATTCCATTCTCTTATGACAGAAACTGCAATAATTACACCAGCCAATCTCTGTCTGATTCAAAAAGTCTTGCCTAATTAGCGAATTCTATTATAATCGGACAAGTCTGAAGAACCTGAAATCTGGCACTCGGAAAAGCAATTTTGGCATCAAGCACATTCCCTTCGTTGCACTTTTTTGTCCAAATTCCCTTCGAGGACTTCGGCTAATCGCATATGTTATGGGATGTATTGATGGGGCGGTGGCTCAGTTCATTCTATATGCTTTGCAATTCTAAACTGGTACAGTGAGTAAGATGAAGAACAGCGCTAAAATTAGCAAAGAACTAATAGCTCCCTGCGGAATGAACTGTGCAGTATGTAGTGCATATATGGCTTTCAAGTATAATTTAAAAAACAAGGGAGTCAAAATGCCTTACTGCACAGGTTGCAGACTGAGAGATAAGCAGTGCGCTTTCCTGAAGAAAAGATGTGATTTGCTTCTGAATAAGAAAGTCAAATACTGCTATGAATGTAAAGATTTTCCATGCACGAAGTTGCAGCATATTGATGAGCGATACCGGACTCTCTACAGGATGAGCATGATTGAAAACCTGCAATACATTAAAAAGAAAGGTATTAAAGAATTTCTGACAAGCGAAGAGGAAAAATGGAAGTGTCCCAAGTGTGGTGGAATAATCTGCTGTCACAATGGAATCTGCTTCAAATGTGGATTAGAAAAATTGAAAAAGAAGAAGAAGCTATATAGATGGAAGGACGATTAGAATGAAAAACGATTGTGGTTGTCCAAAACTAGATAAAAAAGATTAGGACCTTAAAAAGCACAACAGGAAAAAGAGATAAGTAAGTGTTTCAATAAAATAAGTAGATTGTCTCACTAAAGAGTGAAGGAGGATATGGTCTCATGCAGAAAAGGATTCTAGGAAAAACCGGACTGCAAGTTTCTGTGATTGGTTTTGGGGGTATTCCCATACGAAAGCTTTCCATGAGAGAAGCCAAGAATCTGCTGGCGGAGGCCGTGGGTGCAGGCATAAATTTTTTTGATACTGCACAAGGGTATGGGGACAGCGAAGTAAAAATTGGAGAAGGATTAAAGGAAAAGAGGAAAGAGTGTATTCTGGCTACCAAATCCCCCTGTCGCACTGCTGAAGAAGTAGCGTCCCACGTGAGAAAAGCTCTTGCCAGGCTGAAAACCGATTCTATCGACCTCTATCAAATTCATCATGTAAGCAAGGCACCTGAACTGGAGAGAGTCTTATCTCCCGGGGGCGCTCTCGAGGGCTTAATCAGGCAAAAAAAGGAGGGCAATATAAAGCACATAGGCATAACCGGTCATAATACGGATCTTCTCTATAAGGCCCTGGAACAATCCGAGGAACTGGAGACAGTACAATTTCCCTTTAACATAATAGAGGATGGAAAGAACGAGCGGGCATTGCTTAAGATAGCAAAAAAACTAGGAGTTGGCACTATAATAATGAAACCGCTGGCAGGAGGAGTAATTCCAGAGCCTGAGCTTTGTCTTCGCTGGATTTTGCAGCAGGGAGTGGATGTGATAATCCCGGGAATGATTCTATCCACGGAAATAAAGATGAATTCCTCATTAGGAGATAAGCTTCGCCCACTTTCTCCTCAGGAACTATCCCGACTAAAAGCCAAAGTTAAACCGATGGAGCAAGATTTCTGTCGTCGTTGTCTGTACTGTGAGCCCTGTGCGGAGGGGGTACCCATCTATTTCATCCAGGAATTGGGAGACAAGGTCAAGATATCTGCTGTCAAGGATATGTGTAAAGAGATGTACGCCAGTTTAGAGAAAAACGCTGAGGACTGCACTGAGTGCGGAGAGTGCGAAGAGAAATGTCCTTATGAGCTTCCCATACGAGAGATGCTCAAAGAAAAACACCGACTCTTACTGGAAAGCTAAAGAGCGAAGATCACTCTTCTCGTATATTCTATTTCTTTCTTATTTTCCGTTTTGTACTTCTATTATAAGCTCTAAAGCTATTTCTCGAAACTATCAGCCAGTGCATATCCATTCTCTATGTCTTCAATGGTTAGTGCTCTTTTTTCAGAATTAGCCCTGCTAAACGCGTATCCCTGAGCAATGACAGTCCGCTCAATATCGTGTTTGATGGAAAGTACATACTTCTCTAGTTCCGATATCCTCCTCTCTGATATCAATCCTATGGTTAACATCGAAACGGCCAGGAAAATGAGACCAATAGTTATACCTAGTGCTCCCCAATTCACCTTCATTTTTTCCTCCTGAAATCTTTACTTCCATATATTGCCTCAAGCCACTTTTTTAATTTATATCTACCAATATAATCCAAGGAAGTAAGTCAAGGTGCTAAGGAGATTTTTCTCTCAAATCAAATAACTATCTTTTACCCAAACTGAGGGTGTTTATTCTCCCTCTTTGCTCAAAGAGAACTCTGCCTAACCTATTATACACATTTCTTCAAAAACTCGCCAACCATTCCCTCTGAAGATAGGCTAAATCAAATATCACCTATTGTCAATCCACTTATAGAGTTCTGCTTTAAGAGTGAATACAATAAAAGAAGGCTACCAGTCAACTAAAGGGTAGTCCCTTCATTTCTCTTTGACACGGTCTACTTTTTGACTAAGATAAGAGTTAAGTCTAATGTATACTAATCAAAAAAGCAGATACAGAATGAAAAAGCGGGACCAGGGAAAGAAGTAAGTGACGATACAGAGCTAACAAAGAAAGAGACATAAAACATTATTGATATGGAGGTAAGAATGGAAGTTCCTTCGGAGAGAAAGAAAGAAGTGATTGAGCATGAGGCTGTGGAAGAAGAATCAATATATTTATTGAAAGATCGGGCAAACATAGCTTGTGATGGGGG
This sequence comes from Candidatus Aerophobetes bacterium Ae_b3a, assembly GCA_005223095.1. Classification (GTDB taxonomy): domain Bacteria; phylum Aerophobota; class Aerophobia; order Aerophobales; family AE-B3A; genus AE-B3A. The sequence continues at coordinate 5,822 of NJBQ01000075.1, read as the reverse complement.
TAATTATGCTGAGGCCCGTGAACTTTTTGAACTATTGAAGGAGCGAAGCCCAGAGCCACTTCGTACTCCTCTACTACATAAATACGGGGTTTGTCTGGCACGATCGGGAGAAAGGCTCGATGCACTGAAGGTATTTGATCAGGCCATAAAAGAAGGCAGAGATAGCCTCTATGATATCCTGTCTGGTTTGGAAAAAGCGAGCATACTTTCACAGCAAGGAAAAAGGAAAGAAGCTCTCGCTGCCTTAGGGGCAGTCAAAAAACGAGGTCGTAAAATATTCAGAGAGTATTCAGGTAGGAAAGAATATTCCCACCTTAGAGGTCTGATAGCTAAGCTGGATTAATTCTCCTGGACTCCTCCCAACGACGGGCCAGGCGAGCGATGTTCTGCCTGGCTGACTTATTCCCTATTCCCTTTCTTCAACCCTCGAATTTGGCGTCAGTTAGATTCTCTTCCTGTGATACCCTTAGTAGATTCGGAGATTCTTTTTCCCGATTCCTTGGGACGGAGAGCACGCACGGCCCTTCCTGCCTGCCACATTTCAGAGTTCCCTATGGCTTCCAGTTCCCTGGTTAATTGGGCCTGGTAGTCCGATTTACCACAGGCAGAGATAACGCGCTCAGTTTCTGCTCCGGAGGCTACGCTCTCGTATAGCTTTTTGAACACGGGCATTACAGCCTCCTTAAACTTAGGCTTCCAATCAAGAGCACCGCGCTGGGCAGTGGCTGAGCAATTGGCATACATCCAGTCCATACCGTTCTCGCCCACCAGCCGAATAAGACTCTCTGTCAACTCCTCCACTGTTTCATTGAACGCTTCGCTTGGGCTATGTCCGTGCTTTCGAAGAATATCGTATTGCGCCTCCATTATACCGGCAAGAGCACCCATCAGTACGCCACGCTCACCGGTCAAATCGCTATAGACTTCCCTTTCAAAGGTAGTCGGAAAAAGATACCCAGATCCGATGGCGATTCCCACTGCAATGCAGCGATCCCTGGCCCGACCGGTTGCATCCTGATAGACGGCGAAGCTGGCGTTAATACCTGCGCCGGAGAGAAAGTTGCGGCGAAGCGACGTACCTGACCCCTTAGGAGCAACCATAATTACATCGATACCTTCTGGAGGAACCACCTTGGTCTGGTCATTGTATACGATGGAGAATCCATGCGAAAAATACAAGGCGTCACCCGGATTTAGATGCTTCTTGATAACAGGCCAGACTGTCTTTTGAGCTGCATCGGATATCAGGAACTCAATAATCGTTCCCCGCTGAACAGCTTCTTCTATCTCAAACAGGTCCTTGCCCGGTCTCCAGCCATCGTTCTCTGCTCGCTCCCAATCCTTTTTAAAGTCCTTCGACTGGCCAATAATTACCTTAAAGCCGTTATCTTTCATGTTCAACGACTGAGCGGGACCTTGTACGCCATATCCAATAACGGCGATTGTTTCATCTTTGAGAATCTCAAGCGCCTTTGCCATGGGAAACTCTTTCCGCATGATAACTTCTTCCTTCACTCCTCCAAAATCGATAGTTGCCACAGTATCTCCTCCTATTGTTATTAAACTCTTGATCTTCACATTTAAAGACTATCCCCACACCTGGACCTGAACATTTCTGCTTCTGGGTCCGTCTAGTTCGAAGAAGAATAAAGACTGCCAGGTACCCAATCTCAGTCTTCCCTTTTCTATGGGGACGATGATAGATGGCTTCATCAAGGTAGCTAAAATATGAGCGTGGGTGTTTTGCTCACCAGACATTGAGGAGTACTTTTCGTTGTGCCTATATCTACTGTTCACCAGGTGAGGATCTATAGGAGCCAATCTCAAAAGATTCTCTTTTATATCTTCTAGGAGTTCACGGTCATTTTCGTTGATAGTGAGACAAGCAGTAACATGCCCGGTATAGGCCAAAACGAAACCATCCCTCAGTCCTGATTTCTCTACAATCCCTTCCAGGCGAGAGGTAATATCTATAATTTCCACTCTTTCCCTGCTTCTCAGGGAAAATTCATCTCGGAACATTTTTCTCTCCCTCGTCTCTAAGGACCATTTGCTACACCTCCACTCTGATTCCTTCCCTGCAGTGCCTTTATACTAATAGATTTAGCGATTTAGTCAAGAAATACCTCAGGACAATTTCTTCCGTAGACCATCCTGAGGTATACTAAGCCAAATTTCAGGACTTGTCAATTTACTGGTAGGGCTCTGTCTGTTTTAGTGAGGCTTTTTTTGACAAGAGCTACCTTTCAGCTAAGATAAAAACTAGCTTTTACCAATTGCTGCCAAAACAGAGGACAGGCAATAAAAAAAGCAGACCTAATAGAAAAAGTAGCTAAAATATCACTCAACCTTAAAGTTAGCACATGTGGTCTTTATAAGCATACTTTGTAGTATCGGAATTTCAATAATTTTTTGGCTTAACAGGGGGAGCAGGCCGAAGGCCGTTGAGGGGGAATGTTTTCCCCTTCAAATATCTTGAAAATAAAATAGACCAAGTCACTTTGTGAGTTAATTGCAGGTGAACAAGGAGGTAAACTAAGATGAAAAAGCATAGGGTAGGCCCAATTTTGGTAACTCTAGTGGTCCTTTTATGGATGTGGATAAGTGTAGGTATGAGTGCTCCTCTCAGCTTCTATGAAGATGCTTTTCGTTTATCTACCGGTGAATTGATCTTTGGTGAGCTTTTGAGTTTTGATGGAAGTACCTTCAAGATAAAAACAGAGAGAGGAATGATTTGGAAAGAAAAGGAAGATGTAGTAGTTATCCTTGTCGGAATAAACCCCTTGATCTACACAAGAACGTTATCTCAATGGGCCTCTAAAGCTAGAGCCAGTAGCCAGTATAGCTCTTCAGGTTGGTCCGCTCAACAAGCTACCGGAGAGCCAAATACATACCAGTGTGGTGATAATAGCACCGCCTGGGCTCCAAGGTCAAAAGGTTCTGGAGCAGAGTGGCTAGAATTAACTTTTGGTACTCCGGTGTATGTTACACAACTACGCGTGTATGAGACATACAATTCTGGCTGTATCTACAAAGTAGAGTTCGTAGATGTGTATGAGGAAAAACATGCTGCCTGGCAGGGAAAGGATACCACTACATGCCCGGGCTGGTTTGAGATAAAGCTTGCCCAAACCCGGTATCTAGTCAAATCAGTGATTCTTCACACCCAGATAGAAGGCTATGAGGAAATAGATGCTGTAGAGCTAACAGGGATATTAATATCAAAATAGCCCACTTTCCTTGAGGCTATCGTAAAAATAATCCTTCTGCTTTCCTTCTTTTAGGGTCATCTCTCCAAAGATGATGAAGTCCAGGCGTATTTCACTTGCCTTTTTTACCGCCTCTTCCATCACTCTTTAGTGAATTCTCTTTTTACATCTTTTTCTCCCAGAACTTATCTGCTTCTTCTTCCATCTTCTCAAGCCTATCATAATAATCCGGGAATTCATTCAGATGTGCCAAAGCAATTTTACCAGTCACCAGGGAATCATCGTTAGTTACATTGGTGAGCAAATTTTCAGAGCCATGCTCAAGCTCAACATTCATTCCCCTTCTAAATTGGTCTACATCAAACTTATCCCATTTAATACCTAATTCTTCTCCTGTTTCTTTTGCTTCTTCTTCTGTGAATTCTTTTTTTGATTCCATTTCAATCCTCCCCGTACAATATGGTAAATAAACTCAGGCTGTGAATTTCCTCCAGCACCTCCAATAATAGCTCTTTCTAACCCATATCAGTAAAGATTTTCATTTGCAGCTGCTCGTATTTTGGATGCTTTTTCTTCTTTTCCTGAACTGCCTTGAAAGGTCTGAATCTCACTTCTTTTTCCAGGCAGACTTTTGCAAATTCCCTATATTGCTTCTTAAATCGTCTGTTCAGAATTATTATTAATTCTTCCACAGGTAACCTGCATATTGGATCACCCTCTATATAGAACCTCTTATCCATATCCGGATCAAGGGGGCAGAGAGGAGCACTACACCTTGGATATTTAGGACACTTATCCACTAAGCGACGGCCGATTTCTTTCATCGCCTCACCCATAATAAGCTGAGAATAGTCCGCCACTACTCATCTCCTCCAGGCTTCATTTCCCATCACCTTTGTCATCACTCCTCAAGAACTCATCCAGCACAGCCCTGGAGATTCTCCATTGGTAGCCGAATCTCTTCGCCGGTATCTGTCCGCGCCTTACAAGTCTATAGACTGTGTTCCTGCATAAACTCAAATAGTCTGCTGTTTCCTCAATACTCATAACTTCCTTTGTCACATTAGCATCCTCTGGTCATAGTTGGTTATATTATACAACAATTTGTTAGATTTGCCAAGTTGATTGGAATCATGAGAAGAATTGAAAGATGGATCGAGAAAAATAGGATAGGAGGAAAGGATTTGTAGGGAGCAGCTATTAATAGCTTTGCATCTTTTATGTAAAAGGATGGTCACAGTCTGGCAATAAAAGGAGGAGGGTGAACAATTCACCGAAGAAAACACTATATGCTAAACGCTATAAGCTGTTTATACTGGTGCGCCTGGGGGGACGATACAATGTTAGATAGTATAATATAAGTTGTGTAACTCCTGAGGAACTGGCACACTAGTAATAAACGTTTCTTCAGGAGGTGCATCATGTATTATCTTGGAATAGATCATCACAAGAGATACTCCCAGGTGGCAGTAGTGGATGAGAAGGGTACAGTTCGTACCAACGGGAAGATAGCTAATGAGAAAAAAGCATTCGCTCTTCTTAAGGAGTATTATAAAGAACCATGTAGAGCAGTAATAGAGGCCGGACGCAATTGGGGCATGATGTATGATTTACTAGAGGAACTAGATATAAAGACAGTTGTAGGTCATCCCTTGAAAATTAGAGCCATTGCTGATGCCAAAATCAAGTCTGACTCCATAGATGCTAAAACCCTAGCTCATCTTTTGAGAGCTGATCTTATTCCCCAGGTCCATGTTCCATCAAAGGAAGTGAGGGAACAGAAGAATCTTCTGCGCCATAGACTGTGGCTAGTTAGGCTTCAGACTATGACCAAGAACAGAATCCACCAACTAATAGACCGAAACCATGTTAAGAGACCAAAGGTGAAGAACATATTTGGGGTTGCCGGTAGAACATTCCTTGAAGGCTTAAATCTATCACTCATCGATCAAAAACTTCTAAAAGATCATCTTAAGCTTTTGGACACCCTTCATCAGCATATTAGAAAGACTGAAGTCTGGATTGGAAAAGAACTAAAAGATAACCCCTATATTTCTATTTTACTTAGCCTGCCTGGATTTGGGAAAGTCCTGTCCGCTCTGGCAGCTTTAGAGATTGATAACATAAATCGCTTCAGGACCCCGGCCAAGTTTGCCTCCTACTCAGCTCTCATCCCTTCTACCTTTGCCAGTGGAGGGAAGGTATACCATGGCGATCTTATTCCTGGTGGCAACCGCTGGTTGAAGTATGTTTTTATTGAAGCATCATGGGTATCTATACGCACCTCAGGATATTGTCGATTCTACTTTGAGAAAATGAAAGACCGTAAAAACTCTAATGTTGCTATCGTAGCACTAGCAAGGAGGCTATCTGAAATTGCTTACAGGTGTTTGAAGGAGAAAAGGGCCTATGAAGAGCGTCCTTATATGCCATATACAAGATAAAAACTTCTCCGGTTGCCCTCCAAAGTTCTTAGCCTTTTAAGGGCTCTTTGTTAGATTAGGGAACCGGAGTTCGAATAGCTATCGTGTGTCACTAGAGGTGACGAAGAGAAGATTGATTTCCAAATATCTAGCTCAGGAGTTTGACAACTTATAGAGAAGAACTTTTTTC
>NJBQ01000074.1 GCA_005223095.1 Candidatus Aerophobetes bacterium Ae_b3a | reverse complement strand
GGAAGAAACTCACAAGCCCCAGACCATTATCCATTCATCAGACAGCGGCATATCATGCTACGGCCTTGGCTGGTTCGTTGATTATTTAGACGGACATAAGGTAGTGCACCATGGAGGCGATTTCGAAACCGGTATCAGTACCAGCACTTTTCTGGTTCCTTCAGAACAGGTGGGTATTGTGATTTTGACCAATGCCTTCCTGGATGGTCATATTCTACACAGTGCTTTGACGAAGACATTTAGCGACCTATTCTTTACCGGGAAAAATGAGACAGACTGGTGGCCCATCATCAAAGAAGAATTTGAAAAAGCGTTGGTAGGATCTATATTAGATCCATTTGAGCATCTACCCGAGACGCCATCTCCGAAAACACCCGCATTGCCGCCCTCCAGCTACGTTGGAGGATATGAGAACCACTATTACGGCAAGATCAGCGTGGTTGAGAGAAATAACAGGCTGTCCTTGTACATGGGGCATAATAGAATTGCCTATGAGTTAACCCATTGGAACGGGAATATTTTTAGGGATGAAAAGACCAATTCCGGGGTCATTTTCAACATAGGCACTGACGGTAGAGCCTATGAAGTTCTGCTTAAGAGTCTGGATTTTAACGGGAGGAACGGTCGCTTTATCCGCGCACAGTAAAGTTCATAATAAGCGCCGCTCTCCGCCTAACAGAGGCCCGGTCCCAGACCTCTATCATCCCTAACCCGGTCCAATTCAATATCTCAGATGCAGCTTTAGGCTGAAAAGACGATCTGTGAAATGTCAAAACCGTAAGGGCTACTGAACACTGGGGAGGCAAGTCGAAGTCCGAGCTTCTTGACAACCGGGTTCGACTTCCTCTCAACAAGGGGAATGAACTGAATGTACTGAACTCCCTGCTCTTTAAGGAAAGAGAAGGGCGGCCGGTACATGAAGACGAAGATGCCGCGGGAGCTTTTCTTCTTTTCCAGCTCGTTCTCCAGCCATTTGCGGTGCTCGCCAGTGATTTCGCGCACCTGGCCGGGGACGTCGCTGTTCAGAATGATGAAAGTCACGCCCTCACGATCGAATGAGAAATAATCTCTTTTCTGTCCGGTCAATTCTATGAAATGCTTGGTAGTGAGAGGAGTCTGGAAGTCGTGGTTACCGGGCACGAAATAGATCTTGGGGACCACGGTCGAGATAAGTTTGCCTACCTTCGAGTATTCTATCTTGAGCTGCTCCTCTGAATCGCCGTAGCCAAAGACAAGGTCACCGGTATGGACGATGAGATCGGGGTTGATAAGGTTGATGTCGGTGAGGATCCTTTTGTAAGCCACAGGTATCGGCGCTCCTTAAAAGGCGACTAGTCGAGTCACCGAACGCGGTAAAAACAAGATCATCGTCCTTGGGCTCGGCGCAGAGAGCCGGATGGAGCAATAGTAAGAAAAGAAAGAGTAGGAGGTAAAGTCAAAAGAAAATACGATGTTCCCAAAACTCCCTACCAGAGACTCATAGAATCAAGCCAAATCTCAGCACTTGTTAATCTGGTTTTTGGAGGTAGCACCTGCAAGAGAATCAGGTTTTCGGCAGTGCCCTATTTCGACCGTCCCAACAATTGGTCGCTTACAATGATAAGCCTAGGGCACGCTCACGACAAACAAAGTAAGATTGACACAGCACGTTACAGGTCCGAAGAGCCTGTGCTTGCGGAAGACCTCACGCCTATTTGATTTTTGCACCTCGAATCTAGCACTACCCTGCTAATGAACTCGATCTCTTCCTTGTTTAATTTATTTATAAACTACTCCTCTTTTCTCGGCAATAAGCTAAACCAACACATAATACCTACCTTTGGAAGGTCCTACAGGTTTAATTAAATCCAGCTTTACCAATTCGTTCAAATGGCCCCGTGCTGTTCGTTCAGAGATATCAAACATATTCTGATATTCTTTAGTGGTTATTCTCAAATTTGTTTGTAAATGCTTTAAAATTTTTCTCTGCTTTTCGTTTAGGAATATCGTCCCTTTTTCTCTTTTGTCCTTCTCCCAGGCAGCTATTTCCTTCTCAGCAAGCAGATTCTTTACAGGTTTCAAAATCATCGGGCAAAACTACAGATGTCCATCAAAAAGTATTTTTCGGGGCTTGCTCACTACCTTAAAGACATCCCTCAGAAGTGTCCCCATCGGATGTTTTTCACCAGGAAAGCAAGAAGTTCAAGGATAGAACTGGATTTTTCTATCAAGCCCGAGAGAAAAAGGAACTATGCCAGCCGACTGGCAGGCCTTCCCTTGGCCACGACTAAGAAGAACAGGGAGAGACACGCGGTTGTAGAGGATTTTATGCTGGCGAATGATACATCTACTTTAGCCTGCGAGTTCCGGTGTATTTATATCCTGATGAGGGTGCTGAGTTCGGTTTTCTTAAGAATCCGCATGTGGACTCTCGGGAAGGCATAACAGGCCATATTGATTTGATCCGAATAAGATTTGGCTATATTCATCTTTTAGATTTTGAGCCCATGGCGGCTAAGCAGAAATATGCTATGCCTCAGCTCTTGGTTTATGCTCTGGCCTTGAGTGCCAGGACCGAAATTTGACTGGGATTTTTGAACTACTATGGCTCATTTTTTCTGATAAATACCGGGGTAGAGCCGTATGGAAAGTAAGATCCCCAAGCCAAGCAGGATTACATTAGGGTCTACTATTTCAAAAAAGGAGAGAGTTTTGACCAACAGGCAGCAGACAGTTCCAGTTGACTTGCCGCTGCCTTGGTGCTATGATTTTCTTGACCTGAAATGATTCCCCGGCTTGCCAGCCAGGACATTTTCTCCTATGGGGAAGAATAGTTGAGGAGGGCGTGAATGGCCGCTGTTCGCTTAGAAGGAGTGGTGAAGAAATTTAAGGCAGAGAGAGGATTCTTTGAGTGGGGAAGAGCAAACCACACAGATATCCTGGCCCTTGATCACCTTTATTTAGATATCAGAGAAGGAGAAACGCTCTCTGTCGTCGGACCCAGTGGATGTGGAAAAACTACCTCGCTTAAGGTTATTGCAGGACTGGAAACAATAGACCAGGGAAACGTTTACTTTAATGACCAAAATGTAAATGAAGTCCGCCCTATAGACCGAAGGATCGGAATGGTCTTTCAGAATTATGCACTCTATCCCCATATGATAAGCAGGGAAAATTTAGCATTTCCCTTTCGGCTGCGAAAGTGGCCAGAGTACAAAATAGATGAAAAGATCGAGTTCACCTGTGAGACATTGGGAGTAGAACTTGGGGCTTTATTGGGGCGTTTCCCCAAGACTTTATCCGCCGGACAAAAACAGAGAGTAGCCCTTGGCAGATGTATCATCCGAAATCCCAGCGTCTTTCTAATGGATGAGCCTTTATCCAATCTCGACGCAAAATCAAGGAAAAAGACAAGAGTAGAGATTAAGCGACTGCTAAACAGGTTCAGGATTACCACTGTCTATGTCACTCACGACCAAGAAGAGGCAATTTCCCTGGCTGACAGAATAGCCGTTATGAGAAAGGGTAGAATTGACCAGGCTGGAACCTTTGAGGAAGTATATCATCACCCTGTCAACATGTTTGTGGCAGAATTTATCGGGGATCCTCCTATGAATTTTTTGCATCTAACTTTGAAGAAGGGGAAAGGTGGCCTTTTTCTTGAGAATGGCCTTAGGATACCGCTGCCTACAAAAAAATTTCAAGCTCTAAAAAAGGAAGAATATCTTAACAAGGAGGTAATTCTGGGTATCCGGCCAGAACAGATCAAAAGAGCAGAAATGGCCCCTTCCTCACCAGAGATGCATCGTTTCAATGCTCTGGTGGAAGAAGCTGAGGTAAAGATGTCAGGGATTCTTCTTTTCTTGGAGGCTGGAGGTCATAAACTCATTGCCGCCATAGATTCTACTCTACCCATAAAAAGAGGAGATAAAATAGAATTGGCCTTCGACACTGAAAAGGCAAAAATATTCGACAGAGATAGCCAACGGGTAATTGTCAGCTGATTTTCTAACTTCCCTGACTCCTTCCCTTCCATCTTCCAGAATCTTCTATTTACCTTATTTTAAGTCTGTAAGAGATACATCTACCTCAATTTTGGTCATTTGGAGAGAAAGGATAAAGATGAGAAATCGAAAATCCCTAACAATTTTCTTAGAAACAGTTCTAGTTCTATTTCTTGCCTCCAGGATAATGGCTCAGACACCCGTTGAGACTGAGCAGTCCTTTCTTCTCCTTCAAGCGCATGGGGAATCGGAAGTGTTTGTAATTATTGATGGGGAAACACATTGGATTCAGAATCCAAAAACGGCACAAATCCTGGGATATGATTTGCCAAGGAGGAAAATGCTCTCTCTTAATGATTTGAACAGGTACCCAACAGGAGAAACTATCAATAAAGATCCCAATGAGCCTACACGCAAGCCTCGAGGTATATACTTACTAATAGACCTTAAATCATCTCCTTTTGAAGGATTAAGGGGAATAATAACTCTTAACCCTAAACCAGAGAACGCACAGATACTGGAAGATTTAGGTTTCAACGCGGTTATGCCTTATGCGGGGACAGTGCCAGGGTGGAAAGGCAATTTGATCTCTATATCGAACAGAGATAATCTCATACTTAGATTCATAGGAGATGAGCCCGATTGTAGAAAACAAGACCCAGAAGTTCATCTAGCCAGGTATGAGAGGATGAAGGCAGAAACCCCGGATATTCTAGCTAATACCCATCCTCCAGGGCAAGAAGTTGCCAGCCCCAACGTAACGTACCTTGCCTACCTTTCTCAACTGTCGGTTATCTCTAAAAACGAAAACTCATTTCAAATGAGAAAGACGGTCACTTAGCGCAGAGAACGTTATAAGAACAAAAGTAGAAACAGCTTTCATTTGGTTACTGAGGAATCCGGTACTGATGCCAGAGTAAAAGACATCAGGGAGCATATTTTGAACACATTTCAAGTGCTGAGAGCTGTGCTGAGCCAGCAGGCTTAGCAATTTCTTCCTTTTTCTCAAGAAATAGGCAGGCACGACTGGGGTAATGGTGAGTAATTCAAGCGTATTAAAAAGACAAGATATTCTGAAATTACTTACAGTAAAGGATTTCAAAAACTGGCTCCCCGGGCAGGACTCGAACTTATAACTTAATGACTGTAAATAAGCCGGTATTCATAACAGACCTAAATCATCTCTTATCTCTCAAACCACCTTCCTACCTGTTCTTGTTTAAGGGTTTAGGGATTGAGTGATAAATTTTATGCCTTCCAGCCTCTCAGGCAGATCGTCTATACCACAAATGGTCAGAAATCACTAAACTATCATAATAGTTGCGGATGTTAGTTTTGACGTACAACTGTAACTACTTATATAACTGACCGGTTTGTTCTTCTTGATACTTTTATTCTTATGCTATATGATATATTGAAAGATAGAAAAAAGAGCAAAATCAAGAAAGGTGCATTAATGAGGATCAAATTAAAGAAACTGGTTGCCGAGCTTCCTACTCCTGCATATGTTTATGACAACGATGCTGGCTGTGACCTCTATAGTAGAGTTGATTCAGTAATAAATCCCGGTGAACGCAAATTAATTCCTACTGGTATTGCCCTGGAAATCCCTCCTGGTTATGCTGGTTTCATCCAACCCAGATCCGGTCTTGCTCTGGAGCGCGGAATAGGTATTGTCAATTCTCCCGGGCTCATTGATTCCGGATATAGGGGAGAGGTAGCTGTAATTCTGATAAATCTTGACAAAGGTAAGTCATTTAAAGTGAAAAAGGGTGATAAAGTCTGTCAACTAGTTATTCAAAAAGTGGAGACTCCTGATATCGAAGTTGTTGAGGAGCTAGATAATACAGAGAGAGGACCAGCAGGGTGGGGGAGTACGGGATAGAGATATGGTAAAAGAAAGAGAATATCTGGGAATAGTTGGGTTGATACTGATAGCTATTTTTTTAACTGCTGACCAGGCAGCTCTGGTTCCCAACTATCTGCTTATCGAAGCTGAGTTTGGGGTAAGCCATACCCAGATGGGAGCAATAAGTTCGGTCTTTATTGTTATCGGCGCAGTGATGGTTCTTTTATGGGGTTACTGGGCGGACAAATATTCAAGAAAGAAACTGCTTGTTATGGGAACCCTTCTGGGTGAAATTCCCTGTTTCTTAACAGCTTTTGTTCAGAGTTATAGTCAGCTTTTTATTATGCGGTCTTTGACAGGTCTGGGAATAGGTATTCTTTTACCGGTCGGCTCATCGCTCCTGGGGGATTACTTTCCTCCCGAAAAAAGAGGGAAAGGATTTGCCTGGTTCCTATTTGCTGCCGGGCTGGGCTACCTAATGGGAGCAGCTATAGCGGGAACAGTTGGCCCCAGGTTGAACTGGAGATACCCCTTTGCCATTATCGCTCTTCCTAACTTTATTCTCATTCCTTTATTTTATTTTCTAGCTAAAGAGCCAGAAAGAGGCAGAGCTGAACCAGCGCTTAGGGAACTCATCAAACGTGGACTAAGCTACAGTTATAAAGCTAAGCTTTCGGATTTTAAAAGGGTTATAAGTATCCGAACCAACCTTTTTTTGAACCTGCAGAGTATTGCCGGTTGTATCCCCTGGGGAGTATTACCGATATGGGTTATAACATTTTTCGCCCAGGAAAAAGGACTTAGTATTCCTATGGCCACATTTTTCGGATTGGCCTTTGGTGGGGCAAAAATGGTTGGCAATATATACGGTGGGTATCTGGGCGATTTCCTGCGTAAGAAAAATGTTCTCTGGCGCACAATATTATGTATAGTTGCCATCCTGGGGGCTATACCCTTCATAGCCGCTGTAATAGCCTATCCAGTTCCTGCTCATCCTCGTTTTTTACATATCTTATTGCCCCTTCTTATTGGCTTTATTGGAATTAGCATCGCTTCTATAGCCGGACCAAATATAAGGGCAATCTTCCTGGATGTTAACGTGCCAGAAAATCGTGGTATAATGCTTTCCGTAGCTAATCTTACCGATGTGATGGGAGGAGGAATCGGTCCTCTGGTGGGTGGCATTCTTGCCGATAAATTCGGTTTAACTTTTGTCCTTTACATTTCCATAATTTTCTGGATACCATGCGCTTTTCTCTGGCTCCCTTTAATAAAAGCAATTCCAAGTGACATGCATAATCTTTCACTTATAATGAAGAAGCGCGCTTCAAAGATCTCTTCCCAGAAATAGTTCTGTCTATACCAGTTATTTATTTTTTCTCTAATATGGTAGGTTTTATATGTTAAGCAGTAGGGTAGGGATGCTCAGGCTTCCAATATAGAAATTTGACAGCTGGAAGATTATATATTATAAAAGAGTCAAATAGAAAAGGAGGTAGAAGATGGTAAGAAGAAAGACGGGATTAGTTCTTGCAGCAATGGTGTTTGTAGTATTGGTCTTGGGCGGTGCTGTCTCTCTCGCGGCAGAGAAAGAGGTCTATGTCGTTGCCTCGGATATTGCCTGGCCACCCTTTGAGTGGGTGGATGAAGCCGGCGATTACGTGGGCTTTGATCTGGATGTGATGCGAGCAATTGCCAACCTGGAGGGCTACAAGATCGAAATCAGAGATATAGCCTTCGATTCTATCATCGCAGGAGTCAAAGCAGGCAAGTATGACATAGGCGCCTCAGGATTTACCATCACTGACAAACGAGAGGAAGTAATAGACTTTTCTGAGGCCTATTGGAAATCAGACCAGGCTGTCCTTGTTCGCAAAGATTCTGGCCTTAATATCATCACCGCTTTGAGTAACGGCAGGGCCATAGGAGCACAGAGAGGAACAACTGGGGCTGACTGGATTCAGAGCAATTTAATTGACCAAGGAATAGACATAGAACTGAAGCTCTACGAGACCTATCCCCTGGCGGTACTTGATCTGGTTAACGGGAATCTGGACGCCGTTGTTCAAGACGAGCCGGCTTCCCAAATATCCGTGGCCAAGCAAAAGGCAATCGGAATAGCGGGTGTCATCGTCACTGGGGAAGAATTTGGATTCCTGGTTCAGCAAGGAGATCCCTACGGACTTCTGGCTAAGATAAGCGAGGCAATGAAGGAGTTACGTGCTTCCGGGGAATGGGACAAACTTGTGACTAAATATTTTGGTGAATAATGAATGTTCTGAAGATATATAGTGGGAAGAGGAAAATAGAACTGTCCTCTTCCCACTATTGTTAGAAGGAGGCGAAGAAGTATCGAAAAACTGATTCTTATATGGAATAGTCTGCCATTCCTTCTAAAAGGTACGCTCGTTACTCTGGAGCTTACCTTTTTACTTCTGGCTCTAGGACTGCTGGTCGGTATACCTCTAGCTTTGGGCCAGGTCTATGGGCGAAGAGGAGTAGTCATTTTCAGCTCAATCTATGAGCAGATTTTTCGCTCCATTCCAGCCCTGGTTCTTCTTTTCCTTTTCTTCTTTGGCTTATCCCTATTGGGCCTTAATATCTCAGCCTTCTTTTCTGCAATTCTTGCTCTGGGTCTTCGCTCTTCTGCTTACCAGTCACAAATCTTCCGGGGGGCGATTCAGTCTGTTAGAGAAGGTCAGATGGTAGCGGCCCGCTCTGTAGGAATGAGTAAGTTTCAGGCAATTCGTCATGTTATTCTGCCTCAGGCCCTTCGCTTATCTATCCCTGCCTGGTCAAATGAATATTCAATTGTAGTTAAGGATACATCACTTGCCTATGCTGTGGGAGTTATAGAGTTAGTGAGGGAAGGCAGGTACATTATTGTAAGGACTTTTGAGCCGATGCTAATATATGTTACTATTGCTCTCATTTACCTTGTTTTGACCTATGCAGGAAATAAACTGCTGGGATATCTGGAAGAGAAGTCCAGGATCCCGGGATTTGCAACTGAGCAGGGAAAGATATAATCCATGTTAATTGACCAACCTGTAATTTTGAGAGTAGAGAATATACATAAAAACTACGGTAAAGAAAAAGTTCTAGAGGATATCTCCTTTGAGGTAAAGAGGGGAGAAACCAAGGTTATTATTGGACCGTCAGGCACGGGTAAGAGTACGCTGCTGCGGTGTATTAATCAACTAACTACCCCTGATTCAGGGACAGTCTGGCTGGACGGAATCGATATAACCAATTCTGGCTCCGATATTAACCAGGTTCGTCAATCAATAGGTATGGTCTTTCAGGACTTCAACCTTTTTTCTCACCTGTCAGCCTTGGATAATGTTCGGTTAGGTTTGCTTAAAGTGAAAAAGATGGATAAAAGAAAGGCTAGCCAGGAGGCGATGACGCAGCTTGTCCGCGTCGGATTGGAAGACAAGGCAGCCTCTTATCCAGCTGAACTCTCTGGTGGCCAGCAGCAGCGGGTAAGTATTGCCAGGGCTCTGGCAATGGGACCCAAGCTGATGCTTTTTGATGAGCCAACCTCGGCCCTTGATCCAGAGTTAATCGGAGAAGTATTAGCAGTGATGAAGGATCTGGCAAAGAGCGGTATGACCATGGTGGTTGTCTCCCACGAGCTGGGATTCGCACGCTCTGTATGTGATGAAATCATCTTCATTGAGAAGGGGGTAATAGTTGAACAGGGCTCACCGGCGGTCCTATTTGGAAACCCGCGACATCAACGGACCAGAGAATTCCTCTCTAAAATAAATGAACTCTACGGAGAGACAGGAAAGAAATGAGTTTTCTTAATCTATCTTATGAAATAATGCCTGGCTTGCTTAAAGGAGCTGTGGTAACCCTGGAACTCACTGTCTGCTCTATTTCTCTGGGATTCATACTGGGAGTTGCTTTAGCTCTGGGACGATTATATGGGAAGCGTCCGGTTTCCCTTTTTTGTACCGGCTATATTGAGTTTTTCAGGGGTACTCCTCTCTTGGTACAGCTCCTTATCCTTTACTATGGACTGCCTCCCTACGGTATCAGGCTCTCATCTTTTGTAGCTGGTATCCTGGGATTGGGCTTAAATAGTGCTGCCTATCAGGCAGAGTATTTCCGGGGAGCTATTCAGTCGGTTAGTCAAGGGGAGATAATGGCTGCTAGGGCCATTGGTATGAGTCGCTTCAAGGCAATTGTGAATATTATTTTACCTCAAATGTTCAGGATCGTCATTCCTTCCTGGTCCAATGAGTTGATTTATACTCTTAAATACTCCTCGGTTGCCTATATGATCGGAGCTCCGGAATTGATGGCTCAGGCAAAGTTTATTGCCGCCGAGAATTTCAGATACTTTGAAGTTTTTCTGGTGGTGGCTTTTATATATCTAATTGCAGTAGTTATTCTCTCCCGCATTTTAAGCGTGCTGGAAAAACGAGTGAGAATTCCTGGTCTTCAAATGGCGCAATAAATTCCCCTCCCAGATGTTTCTGGTAATAAGAAGTCAGTGAGGCGGAAGTAAGGAGGAAAAGCGATGAATAGCAAGTTCAGAAAGTCAATTTGCCTAGTATCTGTTGTTTATATTTTATTCTTGCTCTGGGCAGGGGCCAGTTCTGTCCTGGCGCAAGAGTCCAGTGGAACATTAGAGCCGGTGCAACTTCCAGAAGTTATAAAACCAGGTTTAGCAGAGCAGGCAGTGAACTTTATTTATACCATCTATAATGGCTTAACCAAAGCACTCTCTTTCCTGCTTGAACAGAGTGTCTTTAAAGAATATCCAGAACTGGCTGAATTCTACGGACAGATAGCATCCTTCCTAATTGCCATTACCGCTGTGTACTTGATATTGCTCTTAGTTACGGCTGCCAAGAAAATAGTAGGCCTGTTGTTAATTATAGGATGGGCACTGTTTATTGTGACACTGGTCATAAGAGCTCTCTAGTCCTCTGGTTCAAACAATACTTTATTGAAAACCTCGCTCCTGTCTCTCTAAGACCGGCTGATTAACCTCTACACACCGGACATCCCCAGGAGCGAATAATCTTACAGCACGCATCTTTGTACTTCCTTATCTGGTCCATCCCAAAGAGCGCTGGACTGCCTTTTTCCAACCAGCATACAGACTCTCCCTTTGAGCCTCACTCATATGGGGTTCAAAAACTCGATCTAGTTTCCAATGACGTTCTATCTCTTCCTTGCTCTTCCAAAAACCTACGCCCAAGCCAGCTAAATAGCCGGCACCCCGAGCCGCCATCTCGGTAACAGAGGGGCGCTCCACTGGTATCCCCAGTATATCGGCCTGAAACTGC
>NJBQ01000073.1 GCA_005223095.1 Candidatus Aerophobetes bacterium Ae_b3a | reverse complement strand
ACTCGGCTTCTCGCTTCGGGAAAGATATAAGAGACTTTGAAGGGGGAAACATCCCCCCTCAACGGCCTTCGGCCTGCTCCCCCCAAGTGCAAAAAAAGGCAGAGCATCGTCGCCTTGCTCCTCAAACAGTATATTTTTCTTTATCCTCAACTCGAAGCTTCGTTAAGGTTGCTCCTATAAGGCTTCTTCAGAAAATGTCCTTCGATAGACCATGTAATTCCTAGTTCATCAAGAGAGTAATTAAGAATAATCACGGAAAGAGCCTTAACTTAGATATGGCAAGTTAGTGTTCGAACAGTGGGTCCACCTTGGTCAGACAAATATCACGGGGTAAGGGATGCTCAAGAGGAGTGGAAGAAAGCTAACCAGTGGGCAAAAAATAGATAAAGGGAAAAACCTTTTCATTGAGGAATAAACGAGAGAATCGACCAGGTTAAGGCCAGCAACTGACGGAGTGAAACCTCTTACCATTGGGCTAGGCACAGGCGTCGTTCAGTCGGGCCATATCATCGATACTAAGCTTCACTCTCAAGGCTCGTAGGTTCTCCCGCATCTGTTCAGGCTTACTGGCTGCGACCAAGGGAACGATACATGGACTACTGTGAACCATCCATGCCAACACTACCTGATTGGCGGTAGCATTTTTTTCCTCAGCAATAGCCTTTAACACGGCAAGACGAACCTCCATGTCTCGCCCTAGATATTGCTCGGGAAAAGATCGATCTGGCCTGGTATAGGCTCCCCTTAACAACGGGGAGTATGCCAGCAAGGTTAATTCACGGTTTTTACAATAGTCCAGAAGTTCTTCATTGGCTACAACCTGGGGATCGGAGTGCGTCCCGATTCGGGGACGAACATAGGAGTAACGTTGCTGGATACAGCAATATTCAGGCAATCTGTGTGTCTTGCTCGTCCAACGTGCTTCCTCCAGCCGCCAGGGCAAGAAGTTGCTAGCCCCAACGTAACGTACCTTGCCTGCCTTTATCAACCTGGCGAAAGACTCCATTGTCTTTTCCATAGAAGTATGGCGGTCGTCACAATGGGCATAATAAAGGTCGATGGTATCAATCTTCAGCCTCCTAAGGGTCTTCTCACACTCCTCTTCTATCTGGATAGCTCTTAGTCCTCGTTCCACACCCGGCATCTCGAAGCCCACTTTGCTCGCTAAGAACAACTCAGAGCGAGCCTTACGTTCCTGTATCCACCGACCTAGTAGCGTTTCGCTTTCCCCGCCCACGTAACCCGGTACCCAACGGGCGTAGATATTAGCAGTATCTATGAATGACCCTCCTGCTTCAAGGTATTGATCTAGAAGCTGATATGAAGTCGATACATCAATAGAACTCCCAAAATACATCGCGCCCAGACAGAGTACACTTACCTGAACGTTAGTGTTTCCTAGCCGTACACTTTTCATGTCGCATTTCTCCTTTCTCAACTGTCGGTTATCTCTAAAAACGAAAACTCATTTCAAATGAGAAAAACGGTCACTCAGCGCAGAGAACGTTATAAGAACAAAAGTAAAAACAGCTTTCATTTGGTTGCTGAGGAATCCGGTTCTGATACCAGAATAAAAGACATCAGAGAGCATATTTTGAACACATTTCAAGCGCTAAGAGCTGTGCTGAGCCAGCAGGCTTAACAATTTCTTCCTTTTTCTCAAGAAATAGGCAGGACAGTGAAGTTTTACTATACTCATAAGTATTATATTCCAGAGTATACAAATTTTAATAATCAAAAAGCACTATATCTTTCCTTCTCTCAGATAAGTCCTTTATCCCTTTGCTAAAGCCTGACTTAGAAAAGAATCCAAAATACTTCCGCACTACTCCGGGAAATTTGTTTGCCTTATTTTGCAGTTCGTCTAACACACTTATGCCTATCTTTTTTACTGTCCATTTGCATTCACAAAACATAAAAGACCCTTTGCCATCTAGCGCAACAATATCAATTTCTTCCCTTCCATCCCACCACTGTCCAATATTTCTTGCCTTGAAGGGAAGTTTATTGTCTTTATTTAAACTTTTAAGTTTTTGAATGCAGATATCTTCAAATATTAACCCTACAAAACTATCAAAATCTGGCTCTATTTTTTCTTCCCATACATAGTTAATATCACCTTCTTCAAGATAACTCATATTGGGAAAGATATATCTAAACCAGAATCTAAAAAATGGGTCATCAAGTATATAAATGCCTTTTCTTGATTTGTGAGGCTTATCTTCGGTTAGGGGCACTTTCCTTTTCATAATATGTAATTCACGAAGTACAGCCAGATATTTATTAACCTTGTGTCTATCACCAATTCCTGTTTCTTGAACTATTTCATTTAATCGTGTTTTTCCAAAAGCTATCGCTTTCAATATTGAGAAGTATATAGACGGTTCCCGCAATTCCTCCATAAGCAAGAATCGAGGCTCACTGTAAAGAAACGCATTTTTACTCAGTATTTCATCTTTTACATTTTGCTCTATAGTCCTTTTGTCACTAAATCGCTGGAGATAGGCAGGCGTACCACCAACTATAGCATAAGCATAAACTCTATCTTTCTTTGAATAGTGAGAGAAGAAATCCTTGAGATGTCCGAATCTTAAGGGTGGTAAAACAATCTGCCCTGTTCGCCTCCCAAATAAGGGGCTCTTACTTCCTAGAACCTCTTTTTCCATAAAACTCATGTAGGAACCACATAATATGAGGAAAATGTTGTTTTCTTTTGCCTTTTCGTCCCAAATTTTTTGTAATATTGAGGGGAGAGCATTATTACTGACGCATAGATAAGGAAACTCATCGATGATAATAAGGGGAATCTTATCTATTAGATGGTCAAAGATATATCTTAATGAAGCCTCCCAGGAAGAGAAAGATTGGGTCTGCAGAAACGATTCTCCGGTTACCTGATAGATTTTCTCGCTGAACTGTCTTAATTGCTCCTGTTCAGAAGAAAGGTCTGAGGAAAAGAATAGATGTTTTTTATCTTTAGAAAACTGTCTAAGGAGTTCAGTTTTTCCAATTCTCCGCCGACCATAAATAATTAGAAGACGGCCATTTTTCTCCTCGTATAATTTTTTCAGATAAGCCAGTTCTTCAGTTCTGTTCACGAACATACTAACCTCGATTTGTATACTTCAAAGTATTATACTTCTAAGTATACTATTTCAGGAAGGAAAGTCAATTTAAAACATTTCACGTCCCAAGAAGGTTCTATTCACAGCAGGGACGGAAACGTCAAACCCTCCTTCTCCAGCTGGGTCTAAGACTACTATAAATTTCATGGTTTTCCCTCCCTATAAAAGTCTGCAATGAGGCGTTATGGATTCTTTCAACATCTTTTCCAGAAAGCACCTTATACTTTTCTCCCAATATCTCTTTTTCTTGCACTCTTTTTCTCCCCAGTCCAACTAGTAACTTAGCCCTTCTGGGCCTATGCTTCTCGTTCAGACAACGAGAAGGCAGGTCGTGAATATTCAGCCGTTGCACCTGAATCCTACAGGTTTAACCCTACCATAATCTTTCCCTTCTGACAAGAAAAAATTTTAAAAGAAGGCAGCTTAAATTACCTTGTCATTCGCAAGAAGTTCAACAGAAATGCGCTGGCCTCATTAAAAGGGAGATCGATTTCAGCATGAAATTGCTCACCATACATAATCTTCCGCCTGCTCTTTATAACCTCAATACAATGGGAGACTGCTAATACCTCAACATCATCTGGAAGGACCACTACTTCCCAAGCATGGGAACCGGGTGCATAAAAAGGGTTAGGTATACCCTCAAAGATAGGGTCCTCTTTTATAATGCTTATAGGAGTAATCCCCTTAAGATTCTCCTGCTTGCAAGTGTAAACCCCGTATCCCATATCTCTTGCATAGGTATACCCATAGGCCATAACTATAAACTGATGGCCGCCACATATAGCAAGAATGGGGATATTGCACTCCCGTATTAGCTCATACTCTCCATTAAACTCGAACATGGGCAAGTTCTCATACCAACGGTCAAACCCACTCAGTATGATGGCAACAGGTTTAGGTTCTAAATGGTTGACCATGTCCAATGATACCTCATAATAAGGTACTGTTACAGTTTCAAGGTTAAATGTTGAGTTTTGGACCGCTCGACGAATATTCCCATCTTCTCCACCATCATGCCTATTGCCCACAATTAAGACATAGTCAGTGACAGGGACCTGGGGTGGAGTTGGTGCTCCAGGTGAATAAAGGGTTATCTCATGTATGCGGGGTACAGGGCCATGCCAACCCTTTATATAAAGTCTGAAATAACGGCCGGTAATGGGCACATGGAACTTAATTATGCCCCTGAAAGCGTCCGATTCCCTGCTTCTTGTTTCGGGAATATCTTTCCAATTGACAGCATTGCTGCTATATTGCCATATATAGTCTTTTAGTCGTCCTTCCAATCTTGATCTATCACAAAGCTGCCAAATGCGGGAAACTTCCTTAGACCCTCCCAGGTCAAATTTTACCCAATAGGCTAGTTGATTGGGATATCCCTCCCAATAAGTTCCTGCAGCTGCATCACCAACATCTATTATGTTACTTATATTATATCCACTAGATGTTTCTACCCTAATAACAGATGTTCTAATTAATCTTAGGAAGGTGTCATCAGAAAACGTATCCAGGAAAAATCTTGACATAGCCCAAAAGCTTTTCTGACCCAAGGTGTCTATAGCTCTTGCTCTCCAATAATACTGAGTGTTATCGTCTAATTCATCTCCTTTTTGGACGAGTTTGCTGGTTACATAAGCTGTTTCCGGGATATCCGTATACTCGATGAGATAGCCACTGTCGAAAGCAGGAACTTTATCAATTTGAATTGTATATGTTCGATTGCCTATTCCTCCGGTGCTGTTAAAAAATGATAACAAAGGTCTCTTATTGGTTGCTATTACATCCTGGCGGGGATTATTAGTAAGATTGGGTGGGCCAGGGGGATCTCCCTGATTTCCTATCATTGATGCCATCTTATATGTGACCACTTCTCTCTAAAAGTATCTCAAATCTTTCCCTGATCTCCCGATCGATCTGCTTGGCCTCTTGCAAGATGGCCTCGATCTACTGGCTGCCCTCTCAGCGAGGAGCAGCGTTGGTCAATGTGCAGGTGTTTTGCCATACAGTCTTTGACTAGCATTAACTGTTCCCTTTGGTGTCCTTAGGGAGAGTCACGACCACTCCCATTTTACATAGCTCCTCCAGCGGGATGTGGCAGTAAATGTAATGTTCCTTCCCTGCAATTTTCCTGGGAGGGTCCTGCTCTTCGCATATGTCACCGAGCTTACGGGGACAGCGAGTGTGGAAATAGCACCCACCAGGAGGATTGAGGGCACTGGGAACCATCCCGCCCAGGCGGATGCGTTTCTGCTCTGCGCAAGGGTCGGCTATAGGCACAGCCGAGAGCAAAGCCTCTGTATACGGGTGATAAGGTGGTGAGTAGATGGCCTGGGCAGGGCCAATCTCGCACACTTTTCCCAGATACATAACAGCCACCTGATCGGAGAAGAAACGAATCACGCTGAGATCGTGAGAGATGAATATCATGGCAATGTCGTATTCTTTCTGGAGGTCCAACAGCAAATTCAGGATAGCAGCCTGCACCGAAACATCCAAGGAGGACGTCGGCTCATCGCATATCACTAGCTTGGGATGGGCAGCAATGGCCCTGGCTAAGGCCACCCGCTGCTTTTCGCCTCCACTGAGCTGACGTGGCAGGCGATTGTAATAACTCGCATCCAGCCTGACAGCGTTTAACAGGCGGATCACCTCTTTCCTTTGCTGGTTATGTGAGACTTTCCCAAAGCGGCGCAGCGGCCGTCCGATCTGGTATCCCACACTAAAGGAAGGGTTCAGGGTAGAGTCGGGGTTCTGGAAGATCATTTGAAGCTCCTTAACCAGCCTCTTGTCGCGCTTCACTACCGGGGCCAGGATATCGAAGCCTAAGAATTTTAGCTTGCCACTGATAGGCGATTCCAAGCCGACGATGGTCTTGCCCAATGTGCTCTTGCCACAACCCGATTCGCCGACGATTCCCAACGTACATCCCTTGGGCAACTCTAAGCTAACATCGTCTACCGCCTTGACGTATTGCTTCTTGCCCAGACCAAAGAGGCTGATTAATGACCTCCCTCTCTGCTTATAATAGGTTTTGACATGCTCAACCTCCAGTATCGCTTCAGCAGCATTTTCTCGCCTGCCCCGCGTCGTCAGGTCCGGGACCAAACCCTCTGGTGGCTGCCATTCTGCCTCAGCTATCTCCTCGGCGAAATGGCAACAGATGAAGTGACCAGGCACTACTTGGCGCAATTCCGGGTGCTTCTGCCGACAGAACTGACGAGCGTACTGGCAACGAGGCACGAAAATGCAGCCGGGCGGTAAGTTCATTGGCGAAGGGACCCGCCCCGGAATAGGGGGAAGATAGCTTGATTCCTTGCTTTCACCCAGCTTGGGCACGCAACGCATGAGCGCCTGAGTATATGGATGCATCGGTTTCAAGAAGATATCCTCAACTGAGGCTTGCTCCACTATCTCGCCGGTGTACATCACGCTCACCTTGTCGGAGACATAGGCGATGACGCCCAGGTTATGGCTGATGTACAGGATAGTGGTGTCGAATTCGCGCCGCAGCTCGGCGATCAGGTCCAACACGCCTGCCTCCACGGTCACGTCCAGGGCGGTGGTCGGCTCGTCCATAATCAAAAGGGCTGGGTTATTAAGTAGGGCTATGGCGAGGACCACCCGCTGCTGCTGTCCGCCGGAGAGCTGATGAGGGTAGCGGAGCATCATCGCCTCTGGATCGGGCATGTACACCCCTTTCAGCATCTCGATACATTTTTCATAGGCCTCTTCCTTGCTGAGGCCACGGTGAACGATCAACACCTCGCTCAGTTGTTCCCCGATGCGCAAGCATGGGTTGAGGGAAGCTAAGGGATCCTGATACACCATGGAGATTTGGTTGCCGCGCAGACGGCGCAGCTCCTCCTCGCTCTGCCCTTGCAGCTCTTGTCCCTGGAAGAGGATACTGCCGTTAAGGATACTGCCATTACGGTCCAGGAAGTTGACAATGCCAAAGGCTACCGTGCTCTTGCCACAGCCCGATTCGCCTACCAGGCCAAGAGTCTCTCCTGCATGGATCTCAAAGGAAACATCACGCACTGCCGGCACCTCACCCCTACGCATCTTATATGAGATGGCCAGGTTTTCCACCTTCAAGACGGGTGTCTTTATATTCTCCATACTCTACTCCCTAACCGTTCACTGATAGCGCATTGTCTCCTCGCGCAGGCCGTCGGCGAAGAGGTTAAGCCCAATCACCAGGGACGAGATGGCCAGTGAAGGCCACAGGACGGGCCAGGGATTGATCCAGATGTATATCCGTCCTTGAGCGACCATGCTGCCCCAGTCAGGTGCAGGGGGTGGCAGACCGACGCCCAGAAATCCCAGCGTGCCGATGGCAATAACGGCATAGCCTATCCGCAGCATGGCATCCACGATGATGGGACCCCGGGCATTGGGCAATATTTCCACAAACATAATGTAGAAAGGATTTTCGCCCCTCAACTTTGCTGCGGCGATGTACTCCCGCGTACGGATGTCCAGGGTCAAACTGCGTACTAGCCGGGCGATGCCTGGCGTGCCAGCGATGGTAATTGCGATTACCACGTTTGTAGCGGAAGGCCCCAGAGCAAAGATGATGATAAGGTAAAGCAAGATGGCTGGAAAGGCCATTATTGCATCGAGAAGACGCATCACAACCTCATCTGTCCACCCGCCAAAGTAGCCACTTATCAGTCCCAGGGTGGCACCGACGGCTAGAGCGCAAAACACCGACAAAGGGGCCAAGATTAAGATAGTTCGAGCGCCGTAGATAAGTCGAGCCCAAAGGTCCCGCCCCAGGTTATCGGCACCCAGTAGATGCTCCAGGGAGGGGCCCAGATTCATAGCCTCGAGGTCGTGCTCTAAAGGACCGTAAGGCGTAATGAGAGGTGCAAAGATAGCTACCACAACCCAGAAGCTTACAAGCCCCAATCCTACCAGCGCTACTTTAGATGCCAGAATGGGGGCAATCGCATCTCGAAAGCGTTTTCCAAGCGATCGACGCGTCGCCAGGCCCGGCGGGCTGGCTTGTTCCCCTGTTGCCATAACTTCACCTCTTCTTTCCCGGCTTTCTAACTTACCGCTTATCAAACGCTCAGGCATACCGGATGCGAGGATTGAGGAAGGTATAGATAATGTCGGCTACCAATTGCGTTCCCACGGCCAGGAAAACCATCACTACGGCCGCCGCTTCGACGGCAAAGACATCCTTCCACAACCCTGCCTTATATATGTAGTTTCCCAGGCCCGGGAAGCCAAAGATCGCTTCCACTACTACAAGTCCTCCCATCAGCCAATTGACGTGTAACATAATAACGGTGATAGGGGCCATTAAGGCGTTACGCAGAGCATGCTTGAAGACGATACGCCAGTAGGGCAGGCCCTTTAGAAAAGCCGTACGGATATAGTCCGACCTCATCACCTCCACCATACTGGCACGCGTGATGCGCAGCACGTAGCCCAGTTCTACCAGGGCGAGCGTCAGGACAGGCAGAACCAGCATTTCGGGTTTTTCTAAAATTGCTCGCTGGCTGGCGAATACGGTCACGCCAGGTACAAGTCTCAGCCAAATGGCGAATATCAGGACCAGAAATATACCGGTGGCAAAGGACGGAGTGGAGGTACCCGCCAAACCTCCAATGGAGAGGATACGGTCCAGCGTTTTTCCCTCATTGAGACCGGCAATTAGTCCGAGCACCAGGGCCAGAGGCATGACAATAACGAATGCCAGACCGGCGAGGATACCCGAGTTCTGGAGCCGCCGAAAGAGTGTCCCGGCAACGGGACGGCCGGTCTGCACTGATATGCCAGGATCACCGCGCAATATGCCTTTTTGTAAGGGGATCCACTTCTGGGGGCCGCCTGCCTTCTCCACCCACCAGCCACCCCCTTTAGAACGTACCCAGTAACCCTGGCCGCCTCTTGTCCACAGGACAGCACGGTCGTGCAGGTCTATTCCCCAAAAGGTGCTGGCACCGGCTTCGTCCGTCTGCCACCGATCATTGTCAATAGATTCAACTACCGTGCCATTAGCCTGCAGCCGCAAAGCGATGAGGTCCTCGCCCTCCAGTTTCCATCGAATTAGAGCGTCATCTTTGTTTGTCGCCCACCACTCGTAGAACTCGGTCCCTGGCCTCTTTATCCGACGCAGAGGCATGCCAACAAGCCTCTCCGCTCGCCAATCGCTTCCTATTAGGAAGTTGAGATATCGCATATAGGCGGGTTGGTCCAGACCTAACTGTCTGCGAAAGGATTCCTCCTGCTCGGGCGTAGCGAATGGCCCAAGGATTCTTCGCGCTATGTTGCCAGGTGTGATCTCGAGGATGATGAAGACGATAATGGTAACCAGGAACATGGTCAACACCATAAGCAGCAGTCGTCGCACGATAAATTTGGCCATAGTTCTAACGTCTACCCTCAGGTACGTTTATCCCAAGTCTTTACACCCAAGCCGTCCACACACATACAGCTCGGCCCAGTTTGGCTCACAAAAGATTAGACTAATTACTATTTACCATAAGTCAGGCAAGAACTCGCTTCAGGGATGGGGCAGGCCAGACACCGACCGCGACCTGCCCCACCCGGAGTATGGTAAAACTGCTCAAAGTCACACAGACGACTTAGGGCTGTTTAATCCAGATATCGGTAAAGAGATCGTAGGCGGTCGGGTGCCCTTTGAAGTTCTGCACCTTTATGTTCGCGATGGACCACACGTTCATCCAGTAGGCGATGGCGATGGACCCGCGCTCCATTTGTATCTTCTGGAGTTTGCCCATGATCTCCCGGCGCTCCTCCACGTCGAGGGTCCCCTCGGCTTCCTTGAGTAGTGCCGAGAACTCATCGTCCACCCAGCGGGTCTCGTTCCAGGGCACCGGCTTACCTTCCTCGTCAGCGATGTAGGCCAGTCCCAGAACGATCGTGGCCAGTGGGCGGTGCGCCCAGGGGGTGATTCCCAAGTCACACTCGGTCCAAATGTCCCAGTAGGCGGTAATGGGCATGGTCTTTATGTTGATGTCAAAGCCTGCCGGGGCGGCGTCCTCCTTCAGTATCTCTGCGTAAGAGACGGCATCCACCACGCTGGTCGCCACGTAAAGATCGACCGAGAGACCGTCGGGGTAGCCAGCCTTGGCCAGCAGAGCTTTAGCCCTCTCCGGATCATACGCAGGCGTCTCCATCTGGTAGTATGCTGGATGGATTGGGGCTACATGGTGATCCTGGCCCACGACACCTTCACCGTAATGGGCCATCTTCAGGATCTTCTCGCGGTCCTGGCAAAGCTTAAGCGCCAGACGAACCTGCCAGTCGTCCCAGGGTTCCCTATCCACCCGCATGCGTAAGACCCGGGTCGAGGCCGTTGGCGTGCCGATCACATGAAGGTTCGGATCTTCCCGTAGAGCCATGAAAACCTCAGTTGATGGCTCGCTGATGACGTCCACCTCCCCGCCCAGTATAGCCGCGATAAGAGGCGATGCCTCCGTGCCCAGATCAAGGTAGATGATCTTGTCAAGGTAGGGCAAAGGCTTACCATCAGTCCCCATCCGCCAGTAGGGAGGGTCCGTACGGCGCCTGAGCACTACCCGCTCACCCGGGACGAATTCCTCCAACACGAATGGGCCGGTGCCGACCGGGGCCTTGAGGAAGTCGCCTTCGAAGGTCCGATGGTTCATAACCTGCGCTGGGTAGTGATACATGTGCTCCGGCACGGCTATCTGCGGCGAATCTAGCTGGAGCCTGACCGTGTAGTCGTCCAGCTTCTCTATGTTCTCCGGCTTGAGGTAGGCCATCAGACCCAGTATGGAGGAGCCCACCTCAGGATCAAGCCACTCCTTCATGGTGAAGACGACATCGTCCGCGATGAAGTCATCACCGTTGTTCCACTTGACCCCCTTGCGGAGATAGAGTGTCCAGGTCATCAAGTCCTGGCTGGCCTCCCACCTCTCCAACAGCCAGGGGTGGGTGACGTTGTTCTCATCGGTGAAAGTCAGATACTCAGCTATATGACGTGTCCAATTGGATTGAGCTATCCAGGAGTAACGCGCAGGGTGATCGATGCGCTCTAAAGATGCGCCGGTCACGCGCAGGGTTCCGCCGCGCTGGATATCCACCGCACCAGTCGCACTTATGGCTCCTATGAGAAAAAGCCCCCCGAGCACCGCAACAGCAAAAAATAATACCGTAATCTTCTTCATCTTTTCCTTACCTCCTTTTTGAGTTTAAGGCTCTTCATGGTGGTCTTTCACTGAGCTTTGCTCCATAAACATCACCTCCTGTATTTATCAATGGCAGGGACATTGAGGAATCCAGAGCCCGACCTTATCCGAGTGAACATCGGCATATTCTTAAGCCCAACCTCCCTTACTTAAACACTTAGCACAGTTAACCCTTTTGTCAAGCGGTCGCGTCTTTTGGCTGTAATGAGAAAGGAACTCCCTTTGCTCCTTGCCTTAGTCCTTTTACTAGACTCCTTATTTCTTTATCCACCTCACAAGGGATTGCTAAGGGCTTATGGGTAGCCAGGATATTTATAGCGATTTCCCTGGCTCTTTGGCGGGCATCCTT
>NJBQ01000072.1 GCA_005223095.1 Candidatus Aerophobetes bacterium Ae_b3a | reverse complement strand
TTACACTGAGCTCCCCTACAGGAACCTGAGCAGGGGCGCAAGTAACGAGGGAATATACCCCAAGTAAAACCAAGAAAAATAACACCAAGATCCTGTCTCTTTTCATTTCTTTCTCCTTAAATTAAATAAAATGTGGAATATGGATCATCCTCGTAATCATTCTTGACTGGTTTTAAAAAGCCAAGATGCGCTTTCAGCTTTTTTCATGCTTTTTCACCTCCTCCTTCAGATAGTTTTGAAGATTCTTAGGATACCGGCATATCTATAGTCCTTAATTTATCGAGGCCTGAAGATAAGATAGCTTTACATCTTAGGTGGCCTCTTTAGAGGATACTAGCTATCCTGGTAGGGAGGCATGTCACTCTGGGTGAAGGTGATTTACCTCGCCCTCTGGTAGTTTAGGTGGCTCAAAAAGGGTGCAAGGAGCAATGGCAAAACATTTGCAGAAGAACAATGAGAAGACCGGGGAGATTTGAGGTATAGAACAAGGATAGCTTGAGGAGAAAAAAGGTTAGATATAAAACAAAAGCCCCTTCTATTCCTAGAACGGGCTTCCTTAAGTCAAAGAGCTTCGGCAGCCTGGCGATCGCCTTTTTTAACGACCCATAGCTTTGCGTCCTACCTTCACAGGTAGTTTGCCTTTTTCGGCTCTCAAGAAGCCATAGTTTTAACTATTATATACAAATAGGTTCTAATATATTATAATACAAAAAAACTTTTTGTCAAGAGCCATGCGATGTATATTAATTACAAAATGGAGTATAGAGAAAATAGGGATTTCTGTTTATAGGAAGGTCCTCAATGTCTTATTCCTATACAGAAGTGGACAAGTGAGGTGGTAGACAAAAACGAAAATGGGGAGAGTGTCTAGTATTTTTCAAAGGCGGCATTAAGGGTGAAGTTGTTCTGGAGCTCTCTTTGACCATTTTAGGATATACTCTCGTATAGCCACGATAAACTTGATGTGGATGTCTTAGTCAACTAATTATACCGACTTAGTGAATCTAAGGGTTGGGTCGTACTTTGGGTCAGAATGAGCACCCTCTTTGTTTGCCATTGACTTTATTAGCTGACGAATGGTGATATTTATGTTGAATAAGCCTTGGTCAAGCCATTCCTTAGATGACCTGCTTCGCAGAAGTATTCCCTTCCGGTGTAAAGGCCTTCGTTTCACTTCGCCCAAATTCTGCTTACTCATACCTTCTTATTAGATGGATGCCGTTGGCTGAAAACATTTCTATTCTTCAAGAAAGAAGCGGGGGAGCAGTCAGAGTCTTCCTAGATATCAAAAAGTTTCCGGCCTTCAAAGTTTCGCCTTTTTGAAAAGTCCACAACAAGACTCTTGAGAAGCTATTCAGACTTGTTATCAACATCGTCCTGCCCGGGGAGCCAACGCCTGCAAAATGGTTTTAAAGAGCATTTCCACGTCCTCGATGGAGGTACGCTTCCCCATATCCCACCCAAAACAAATCTGTTTGGTTCGAATTCTTATTTACCGTCTTTTCGCTATGATTGACAAGTGCGGAGATTTGGCTTAGTCTTTCCTTAGAATGGATTTCTTAACTTCGTTAGGAATTAGCTGCACCAACTTTTCCTCCTCAATAGCTAAGCTCTTACTTCTTAAATAGAGAGATGTCGATGAATTGGGTTATCTTCGATATGATGGGAGTTATCTTTGAAGTAGCCGATGACGTCAACGGCCTTTTGGTTCCTTACATTCAAAGCAGCGATGCTTCGGTTACCTCCGAGACAATCAACAAACTGTATAGGATAGCTAGTCTGGGGAAGATTAGCTCGCATGATTTCTGGACTAAGTTAGGCTTTGAGACCAAGTATCCAAAGGTTGAGAGGGACTATCTTGACAGCCGCCTGAGACTAGATCCCGACTTTATGGATATTGCAGGATCTTTGAGAGTAAGTTATTGCCTTGCAGTACTCTCTAATGACGTTAAGGAATGGTCTTCTTATCTCAGAAGCAAGTTCGGTTTGAATGAGCTATTTAAGGTTGTTGTAATAAGCGGAGAGGTCGGCTATCGTAAACCTGAGAAAGAAATTTACACTCTCTTACTCGACCGAATCCATGAGTCTCCTTCATTCTGCGTTCTGATTGATGACCGATCCAAGAATCTTCGCATAGCATCCAAATTGGGTATGAAGACGATCAAGTTCCTTCGAGAAGATGTAGCTGATGATACTTCTGGTGACTCTGAAATCACCAGTTTCTTCGAATTGCCTGAAACCGTAGACCGACTGTTCAAATGAATACTCAAACTCAAATAAACTGGATTTGATTGACCACATTCTTAAAAACCAGATTAACAAGTGCTGAGATTTGATCTGGGGTGCCGGATGGACACTCCAAGACAATGGATAATCCATATAGGAAGAAAATTGAAAGTCATTGCAGATATGCACATTCATTCAAGATTCTCTGTTGACGGCAAGGATGATATGATGACTATGTGCCGAGCAGCGGTAGACCGGGGTATGAGATACATTTGCTTCACCGAACACTTCGATATGAATCCCAGAGATTATGGATTCGGCTACTTTGCCTTTAAGAAATTCTCAGAGGCAATAGATATGGCAAGAGATGAATTTGGAGGTACCATCTCTATCTTGAAGGGACTGGAATTCGGTGAGCCTCATCTATATCCCAAAGAATTCGAGACCATGTTGAAGAAAGACTTTGATGTGATACTCGGTGCAGTGCACTGGCTAGGACAGTTTCTCATAGGACAAAAGGAACTTGAGGAGAACTTCGGGCAGGAAGAGATCTTTGAGAAGTACTACACGGAAGTTTTGAAAGCAACGAGGTTTGGAGGGTTCGATATTCTGGCACGTCAAAGTCAAGTAAAATTCCAGAGTTAAGGCCAGACTTTTTTCCATACTCAGATCCTTCAAGAAACTAATTTCTTATCGCCTCCTTTCTTGAGATTCCTGGTTCTGTAACTAGGAGCTCTTGCTCAGCATTGTTTTGGCAGGCAGCACTATGGCAATGAGGAAAAGAATAGCTCCCAGAACCAGTGGCCCTATTTCTCCTATGATAAGGGTGTAGAGTAGCATATACCCCCATGTGGTGACTCCCACTATAAGAGCAGCCCACCAAGACCAAGCTTCAGCTTTACGATAGGGATATAGGGCTACAAAGACCGTAAATATCCCGACCAGGAGCACCATACAACCCGCGGACCTATAGACGAGTTCAATGAAACTAGCTGCTTCCGCATTTGCCTGCGCGAACTCCGTCCAGATGGCACTCGTAAAGGACTCAAATTCCCCTTCGGCAAACATCCTGGGTGCCACCAGCAAAAGAATACCAAACACCACTATGTACATCCCATACACCAAATAAACCTTCCAGGCAATACTCACTGACCGTTTTCCCATCTTCTTCCCTCCCTTCTAGCCCAACTTCCGAATTTTGAAAAAGAAACGTCGTGTTTATGGGGTTTTGCGAGTTCATTCAGTCACTATATTTAAAAATTACTATGTTTCTATATGATCACTATTGTGACACATAGAATTCTTTTCTCAAAGCCTCAGACCTGCATATATTCGTCACTATTTTGGCGTTTCTCACAGAATCAAAAAAGGAAATCCGATAAATAAAGGGTTTCAGTTGCTGGCATATTTAAAAATGCTTCAATTTCCCTACTCGGTTGCGGAAGTTGGGCTAGCTTATTATTCCTTTCACCAAACCTAAATTCCTCATTATTCACAATGAAATTGAAATGCTTCTTATTGTAACCTAATCCAGTTTAATTTGATCCAATCCTTCATACCTCTCATTATGAAATAGTCCCAGAATGATATGAGGACTTCCGTTTAGAACTAGTTGCACCCTCTTCTGTTTCCCCTCCCACTCCTCAGCAGCAGCCTTTGTGGTCCGGGCGACCTACCTGAACAATATGTTCCCCAGGACCTCTCCGCTGGTCCTCTTTCTCTCTCCGCTCTAAATCATCAGTTATCCCACTAAGGAGCACCTTATTACGTTTCTTATATACGTTTCTTATACCGATATTTGTAGGTATTCCTCTTGGTAGCCATTGTGCCTTTTCCATAGTGTTTCTATTGTTGTGTACATAGCTATTCCTATCATCTAATAATTCCTCCTCGATTACTCTTTCAAGAAAGAATTTTAGCATTTTTTTATTTTCTTCGCATCCTTTTCAACTATGGAATTTTCTCTGGCCTTTCCTATGGAATTTATTCTAGCTTTGAGGCTGGCACATCTTGATTTTCCCAAACGTTACCTTAAGACATCATACAATGAAGCGGATTTGGTCGATGAGATTCTATCTAGTCTCGATGGGTCCGGTATCCTGCTGGAGATCAATACCTCTCCACTAAGGAAAGGTTTGAATGAGTGTTCTCCCGATAAAGATCTACTTGAAAGATACGTGAATTACGGCGGAAGGAGAGTATGCTTCGGCTCGGATGCACATTCTGCAGTTGAAATTGGAGCAGGTCTCGAGTAGGCACAGGATCTAGCATCACAGGGCAGACTGGAAGCAGGCATATTCCAGCAGCGAAAGTTTCTTCCGTTTGACAGGGATGATTCGTGCGAATGAACCTGACCTAGAACTTCTTCTCACTCCACCTGATAGCTGTGCTGAATTGTTCGAGTTCCTATACAAGCAGCCAACCCAGATTGACAAGTGCTAAGATTTGGGCTAGTCTTTGATTACCTCCCTCCTTCATACGATCAAACGTGCAGAGACCAAAGTGCCGTTATCGCTCTCGGGAAAGGCGAAGGGTCCTTTGTCAAACTCGTTTGGTTTGCCTGTGTAGAAGGCAACAAACTCCTTATCAAACGAAACGGCATGGAGATTTGCTGTGCTAATAATCGGAACATAGACCTAGCGCATTCTTTCGTTATGTCGTCACACTTTGGTTTTGAAACTGTATATATAGTTAGAGATGAAGAATATTGTCGAAGAGAAGGAAATGTATAATTCATTTGAGCATAATCTTGATGTAACCGGCTCCCAAGGTAGTGAGATACTTGAGATATCAAAAGCTAATTTCCGTAAGATTCTTTCAACAGCTCGGGCAAAACTTTGCAACTTCATGAACGAGAAATGTGGAATAGTTAACAAGAACAATCCATGTAGATGCCGCAATAAGCTGGCAGGTTTCATCCGGGAAGGATGTGTAAATCCAAATTAGGCTATATTCTATCAAGGGGAAATGATTAAAGTTAAGGACATCCTTCGTGAGAAAAGAGATAATTTCGCCAAGAATTACTTTTCAAAATACCTGGAACTCTTTCGAAATCATCCATTCTGTGATCCACCTAATGTGACGGTCTGGTTGCGCAATACATTAAGGCAAGACAAGTTTGAAGAACTTTTTCATTTGAACTAATGAGGATTACTAATCATGCCTGAGTTGCCAGAGATATTCAACATTGCCCGACAGATGAATAAGGAGCTTTTCAGCAAAAAGATTATCTTGGTGGATGTTCGCCAGGAGAAATGCTTGAATATGCCTGCAAACGACTTTAAATCACTTTTGAATAACAAAATTATAGGGCCTATTACTTCACGGGGGAAATGGGTTTTCGTAAAACTTGAGCCAGATGCCTACTTTCTGCTCAGCCTTGGTATGGGTGGAAATGTTCTTTATCACAAATCAGGAGAAGAACTTCCGGACAAGTATCATTTAAAACTGGAATTTCATGATGATTCAATACTAACGATAGGTTTTTGGTGGTTTGGATACTGCCATGCGGTGAGTGCATATACACTGGAAACTCACAAAATGACTTCCAAACTTGGTCTATCTCCCATAGACGAAAAGGAATTCAACTATGATAGTTTTGATAGTGTTCTCCAAGGAAGAAGGGGCAATATAAAATCATTCTTAATGAATCAGAAGTACATTGCTGGCATAGGAAATGTGTATATTCAGGATATACTTTTCAAGGCTAAACTTCACCCCAATAGAAAAATACCTGATATCGCTGAGAACGAAAGAAGAAAGCTTTTCGAGGCAATCAGAACAAACCTAAAAGAAGCCGTAGAACTTGGCGGACTCGCTTACGAGAAGGATTTGTATAACCGACCTGGCAGGGTTGAAGACTTTTTGGTTGGTTACAGAGAAACAAGTCCATGTCCTGAATGTGGAACGGAAATAAGAAAGATTAGAACAGGGAGTACGGCCACATATATCTGCCCCTCCTGTCAAAAATGAACTATTTACCGAATTAAGGAGGCATACTAAATAAGTGAAATAATGGGTCTTTGTGGCTACAGATGTGATCAATCCACAACCTCCGGTGTCGCACGACGGGTTATTCGATACTCAGACGTGAGAATAGTAAACGTTGGCAGGCCTTCACTTATATCTACAAGAAAGCGTTGATTGTTTCGGTATTGTGGTCCGTTTTGGATGGCTCGGGCTATTGGCAGAATACTTTCTATTCCAAATACTATGATGCCTTTATTGCGGAATAGTCTGGAGATACGCTCCGCCGCTATAGCTCCAGAACCCAGATTGATAAGCGCTGAGATTTGGTCTAGGTTGTTCGCGTGCGCTGTTGTACAGGAATGTCGTACATTGGGGTTTCTATATCTTCTCCGAAAAAAGTTCTAACTTCGTTGCGTTCCCGTCCCGGAGCCATTCTACCCAAGATCCGAGACACGGTGGCTTTGTTATCAACATCGTCCAGTCCGGGGAGTCAGCTGAAAGTCTGATCAAAATCGACCTTTTGAATAGATTCTAGTTTGTTCTTCTTTTGGAACTTCGTTGTTTATTCTTAGTTGTCAAAATTATCAAGAACATGAAGGAACTTCGCTTTTTTTCAGCTATTTCTTCTTTGAAAGTTGCAATCTCCTAAGGAGTCATTTTACACATCCCCTGGTAACCACCAAAAACAGTCCACTTTTGATTTTTAATTGACAGATTTAATTCGTCCATTGGACAAAACCGTTTACATTTATTATAATGTGTATACGGATTTGTCCAAAGAGGTCTTTATGAACAAAAAGGATGAGAAAATATATAGAATATTTAGTACACGGAATGGATTTGCTAGAACAAAGGATATTCTAGCAGCAGGTATTCATCGCCGTGATATAAGAAGAATGAGAGAAGGAGGGAAGATAATCCGGGTAAAAAGGGGTTTTTATCGCCTAACAGAAATCCCCCTTATTTCCAATCAGGGCTTTATTGATATTGCTTGTGCTGTTCCAAAAGGAGTTATATGTCTGCTTTCAGCTCTATCTTACCATGAACTGACTACTCTTAACCCCTCAATCATATCAATGGCTATTTGTCGAGGTTCGAGAGAACCAAAAATCGAATATCCACCTGTGGAATTTTATCATTTTTCAAAAAAACAATTTGAAGCAGGTATTAATGAGATAAAGATTAAAGGTCATAAAATTCGTATCTATTGTCCAGAAAAGACTGTATGTGATTGTTTCCGCTATCGCAATAAACTGGGTCTTGACATGGCTAAGGAAGGACTATCTGAATATCTCAAGCGCAAGGATCGTAATCTGGAGAAACTACTTGAATATGCTGAAATTTGTCGGATTAAACCACTGCTAGAGACATGGCTTAATGCCATGATTTAGGAGCAGGTCAGGAATAAAGATGAAAAGAGAGGAGTCTCTCAAGAAGAACGTGTTTGTGCTTTAGGTGTAACAAACGAAGGTCGTTTTCTTTTTGTTGTTTTTACTATCCGAACTGGAAGAATAGGGGTTGTTTCTGCACGGGATATGAATAAAAAAGAAAGAAAGATATACCATGAAAAAATTGACGAGGATAGAATACTATGCTATTTAAACCAAAATTTACTACAAAACCAGAAATAAATGAGGCTTTTGTTGAAATTAAACAGGAAAAGGATAAAAGATGAAATCATTAGACATTGATTTTCTGAATCAGCAGGCCATACCCATTGAAATGGGTGGGTTACTTCAAAAGCTCGGCGAGTATAAAGGTCGTCAGGATTTATTTCAGCATCAGACTCCGCAGGTTTTAGAGACACTGAAACGGATATCCATCATTGAAAGCACCGAGTCATCCAATAGAATTGAAGGTGTCACTGTGCCTGCCAAACGTTTCAAGGAGCTTATGGCTCATCCGTCAAAACCAAAAGGCAGGTCGGAAGCGGAAATCCTCGGCTATCGAGCAGCATTGTCAAAGATTCATACCAAACCTGAAACGTTCGCTATTGACGAAAAGACTATTTTAGACCTGCACCGGCAGATTTATGCACGGACAGACATTCCATGTGGTCAATGGAAGAAGCGAGATAACACCATTGAAGAGCGTCTTTCTGATGGTCGCTGGATAACAAGATTTGTGCCGGTTTCAGCTCAGGAAACGCCTCTTTACATAAAAGAGCTTTGCTCACGTCTTAACCGCCTCTTAGATAAACGGCAGGTTAGCCTGCTTGTGCTTATTCCAGCATTTGTTTTTGATTTTTTGTGTATTCATCCTTTTAGCGATGGCAATGGCCGGGTGTCGAGGCTTTTGACGGTACTACTGCTTCACCAGGCCGATTATACCGTAGGCCGGTATATCAGTATCGAACGCCTCATTGAGGAGTCAAAAGAAACGTATTACGAAGCTCTGCAATTATCATCTCAAGGCTGGCATGAGGGTAAGCACAGCCTTAAGCCGTGGTGGGAATATTCTTTGGGAATACTGATCGGAGCCTACCAGGAATTTGAACGTCGTGTCGGCACGATCACAAAATCCCGGGGAGCGAAAACAGCTATTGTGGAAGAAACAATCGAAAATCTACCTTCGAGTTTTAGTATTTCTGATGTTGAACGTTTATGCCCTTCGGTAAGCCGGGATATGATAAGAGTTATCTTAAACCGACTACGCAATGAAGGCCGTCTTACCTGCAGTGGAACCGGCCGTGGCGCACTCTGGGAAAAACGTGGTAATAACTTCTTTAAACGTGGTAATAAACGTGGTAATAACTAAAATATAAGACATATCGGACATGTTTCGGACATTAAAACGGATGCGGGTCAGCCGCATATGGTAAAAAATATGATTAAATTTGGAATCAGGCAGTCATTTGATAGGATTGAGCAGATAGAAGATTGGAGGAAAAAACCAAGGCAAGGGAAAATTTACGAAAAAGCGATAAAAGATTGCCCAGAAGATGAGTGACCAAAGGAGCGGGGTTTAAAACAGAGATTTTAATTTTAAAACGATTAGGATCTCCTAAACCAGGATGGATAAATGATGAGAAAGATGAGACCACAAAATTTTACTGCCATTCGTCTTGTTCCCGATATTCGTTTACGCAGAGAATTTTTTGGTGGTTTAGTTTATGACAAGCGGAATGGAAATATACTGGAGGTTGACAGAGGTGCTTTCCAATTTCTTCGTTTGATAAAAGACAGGGCGTTGGACCCCAACGATATCATAGCCTTCCTGGTGCAAAACAATATTACAAAAAAGTTTGATAAATCTATAGATGAGACCTTACAAAAGTTATTGGAATTGAAAATCATCGAAAAGAATAATGACTCGTCATCATCGCCCATTTCTATAGCTCAAGATCCGATCAAAATCAATCATGAATCCTGGCTTTCAGCACCCGAGACCGTGCATTGGGCAGTAACTTACCGCTGTCAAGAAAGCTGTCCTGACTGTTATGCCCGACGTTTTTCTTTCATCAAAGATGAGCTTGATACTCACCACGCTCTGAAACTCATCGATAAAATTGCTCACTGGGACGTATTTCAACTGGCCATCGGCGGTGGTGAACCCTTTATCAGAGAAGATCTGCCCCACCTTGTCCAGTACGCTGCTAATCGAGGGTTATCTGTACATATTACTACCGCTAAGCTAGATATACCTGCTCACCTTTTGGAATCACTCTGTCCCTCAATCAAGAATCTGCAACTTGGTATTCAACCTGATGCTTTGCTCGGAACTCACTCCACAAAGTCAATTCAACAAATTCAGAATTTATTTACTACTACTCAAAGACTGGGGGTGACTCCAGGCGCCAATATATTTCTAACGAAATCCGCTATTGAGCAATTGGAGAATCTTATCAAGATTCTTATAGGCATTGGATTTAATCGCCTTATTCTATTACGCTACAAGCCACCCCAAAGTGTTAAACGATGGAGGGTGGAAAATCCAGATATTGAGCAGATGAGAGGACTGCCTGAAAAGATTAATAAAATTGTTAGGGAAAATCCTTCACTGAATATTCGTGTGGATTGTGCCCTAAGCTTTGTTCAGCGACATTTGCCCAAGGAATTGGCTACAAAATTGGGCATTAAAGGTTGTGTTGCGGCAGACCGAATTTTGGCCCTGGCTCCTGACGGTTCTGCCTATCCCTGCTCTCAGCTTGTCCATCCAACTTTCCTTGCGGGAAATTTAGTGGAATCTGAAGCAGAATTACTATGGAACCAATCACGGATACTCCGCAAATACCGCTCTTTTCGTACTAAAAAAGCATTTACCCATAGTTGGTGTGGTTTTTGCCAGGCAAAAGACAACTGCGGTGGGTGTCGTGTTTTTGCCTCAGATGGATTAGGAGGTGATCCAGGCTGTCCCGAACCACTTTTGCCTCCTTTAACCCAGCTTGGTAATATCGGGAGGAGTTTGGATTTGACTGAATACTTGAAAAATCATCATACAATTTCAGTAAAAGAATATATGGATCGTTATAGGGTAGGTCAGAAAAAAGCGATCAAAGAGCTTAATGTTTCGCCTCATACAGTGAGCACCACTGGAAAATCTATTCGGAAGAAACGAGATGCCTGCCAACATATTGAGGAAAATATTGTCTTAGAGGTACAAAGGATAATTGGCTTTACTAAAGCGAGGGTCCCTTATGTACCTTATGAACAAGTTTCAGAATGGATTGAGAGCCCGGCATACCTAAAGGATTATCCAGAGTGGATTAGGCAACAGATAAACAGAGAAAAGAAGAAAAGGGAAGGAAACAATGAAAATTCTAACTATACGCAAAGGGTTTCAAGCAGACCATAGTTCGACCTCTTATGAATTCTTTGCTATTGAAAAACCATTAAGCCGTTCAGAACGGGGAAAAGTTGCCAGTCTATCCAGTCGAGCCAGACCAAGTAGGCGAAGAGTAAGTTTTATCTACCATGGCGAGTGGAGTGATCTCCCTGGTGGCTGGGAGCCTCTTATGGAAAAATATTACGATGTTATGTATTCGGAAAGCTACGATTGGTGGACCCTGGCTATGGCTTTTGATGCAGACCAAAAGACAATCAAGGAAATTGAGCGATATGAATTTAGAGGCACAGATGACCTTGGTATATCTGTAGATTCCAAAGGAAAGCGGGTAATTATTACCATTTACTGTCGTCTCAGTCTAGAATTTCATCCCAACAACTATTCAGATTATGATTATTACGAGGATGATGAAGAAGAGGATGAAGAAGAAGGGGATGAATTTGAAGAAGCAATTGAATCAGAGGATTCCTTATTGAACTTACTGGCGCAAAATCATGAATATCTAAAAAATGGTGACTACCGCCTACTCTATGGAGTCTGGCAGGAGTATGGATTTGAATCAGAAGAAGAAGAGTTTGAAGGCAAAGTTCCCCTTGAACCTCCTAAAATGGATAAATTATCCCAGTCAATTAAATATTTACTGTCGGCATTAGAGGGGATTTAGTTTCCTTTGCAAATGGGAAGATACAAGAAGATGGATTCTTCTTTGCTTCTTCTGCCTCTTTTTCTAATTCAGAATATAACATCATCCCACTTGTATTTGTCTATCAAATTTTTGAATTTCATAATGGATTCCTCCATGAGTTATGTTCTAATTAATCTTATCTGGCGATAAGTTTATCGCCTTTCTTCTCAATTCGCAATAGCGGAAGAAGAATCTCACGCCAATCATTTGTCGAACCGTTCACACCATTGATTTCAAGCCCTTCGTCATCGTAGTATATCTCCAGCTTCTCATCGCAACAACCACATTTCAAAAGATATCGTGGCATTTTCTTTCCTGACCCCTTTTTGTGATAA
>NJBQ01000008.1 GCA_005223095.1 Candidatus Aerophobetes bacterium Ae_b3a | reverse complement strand
CTGAAGAGCATCTTTCCCGCTCTACATCTCTTTTCGCTCTCAGTCCTATGCTTTTTACCAGGTCATAAGATTTTTTAGAAAGGTCAAGAGCCACTTGAGTAGCAAGGTCCTTCTTTATTCCCTGGGTGGAGATTTTTGCCTCATACCACTTAGCCTGGGCATCTACCATTCCGGCTGAAAGTAATCTTACCGGAGCTTGCGCAATTATCTCTGGATCTATCAGGGCCAGATTTGGATTTCTTTCCAGGTTCAAACTCTTTAAATAGACTCCTTCCTTGCTGTAAAGAGGAGCAATGAATGACCAGGCAGAACAGGTAGCAGCACTGGTAGGAATGGTTATTATGGGAAGACGCAGCTTAACACTAGCTGCTTTGGCTGTATCCAGGGCCTTTCCTCCTCCACAGCCCACCATGACATCTATATCTTTGTCCTTGGCCAAAGCAATAACTCGCTCTATCTCTTCGGCGCAGCATTCTCCTTTGAATTCCTGAAACCTTCCCTTAAGATTGGTTCCCCCTAAACTCTCAAGAAGAGTCTTTACCACCTTTGAATAGACTAATTCATCAGCCAAAAATAATGGCCTCTTACCCAGAGGAAAGATGAACTCCCCTATCTTTTTTGATATTCCCCTTTCTTGAATATATCTACCCGGTGCCAGAAAAAGATCAATCAACTTCTCCCTCTTTGTTCTTATTTAATTAGGACGCAGATTTTCGCAGATATATGTCCAAAGAGAAAATTCTGTTTACCACAATATAATATGATTTTATGGATGAATGTCAAATTCTCATACTCCACGTGTGGGCCGATTCCGAAAACCGTCATCTTATGAACCCTTTTTTCAAGAATTACTGAAGTCTGGGAAGATTTATAGATACAGAATTAGGCAGGGATAATTTCTTTCAAACACTGAGATTTTTCCCGAAACTACAGCAGAAAAATTAAAAGTAGATGATGATTTTGGGAGCTCAGGGAAAAATGGGATAAAATGAGAAATTTTTTAATAGGAAAACGGATAGTGGGAAGAGAAATTTAGAAAGGTTCCTTCTCTATAATTATCTGAGAGTAAAAGATAGGAAAAAAGCAATACTTACTTACTATCTATGGGCGAGACAATCCCTTGAATTTGAAAGGAAGCTATAGGAAAACTATTCTTGTCTTAGTTTTTTTATAAGCTCAGTTATTTTTTTCTTTTGTCCCTTTTCAGCTAATATTTTCTCTAGTGGTAGATTTAGGAGTAATTTTAGCAGTGCGTTGAGCAGTCGTCTAAAATCCTTTTTAATAGTTCCCGCCATTGTCCTGCTGTTCCTTGTTTTTATTTTTCCCTTTATTTATGCAATGGTGGCCAGTTTCTTCAAGATAGAAGGCGCCAATCTTCGTAAAACCTGGCCATTTATAGGTTTCAGCAATTATATTTCTCTGTTTACCGATCAACTATTCTGGGACGTTTTAGCTCGAACCATCGAATATCTATTGATAGCAGTAACCCTAAAATTTGTTATTAGCCTGCTCCTGGCGTTACTGCTGAACAAGGTCAGGGTAGGATTATTCTTCCCCTGACCAAAAATGGGATTGCGGCTCCCGCGAATTAGTTCCGGCTCACCTTTTTTCGTCCGATCCTCGATCGGGAATAAGAGCCACTGCTCGGATGGGAGATCCAGTAGATCCTTCTATGGGGAGAGGAAATCCCATGAAAATAAACCGAACCCGGGGTATTTTCTCCAGATTAACCAGATTCTCCACAATTTGAATGGGTTCCTTATTTATCCAGGGTCTTAGAAGAAAATTGATGTGAGCTGAAAGTACCTCATCACAGTCCAGATTAGGTGTATCTACCCCAACCAGCTTAATTTCTCTTTCAATGAACCATATGGGACTCTCATAGGCAAGACCAGGATATTCTTCATGGTATTTCCAGCGA
The DNA here is from genome assembly GCA_005223095.1 of Candidatus Aerophobetes bacterium Ae_b3a. GTDB lineage: Bacteria > Aerophobota > Aerophobia > Aerophobales > AE-B3A > AE-B3A. The sequence continues at coordinate 44,436 of NJBQ01000008.1, read as the reverse complement.
TCAGGCTTCGCTCCGTAGACCCATCGGGCAGCCCATCCGGTATGGATAACAACAATATCTCCTTTCTTAACCTTATCTCCTGTCTTCTTTTCCGCTTCTTCCAGGTCAGTGATGGTGATTGGATAGTTCTCGCTACACCTCTCTCTCAGATCAAGAATAATGGCCTCTCCATAGCATTTTTCTATTGGTATGTCCTGGACATATTGGGCCGTGTCTCGATGGTCAAAATGAGCTCCTGCGTCCATATGGGTGCCGCAATGTCCGCCAAGAATGAACTGTTCGCTAGCCCATCCATGTCCCTTTCCCCATTGACCGGCTTCCACAGGCAAGCCGTCGAAGAGAGGGGGTCGATCCTCGGATGTCCACCTCTGCACGAAATCATACTGGGTTATGTCATGTCTCTGAGAGGACCAGAGAAGAGGTGCTCGAGGGTGATTGTAGTGGTTTTGAATCATTCCCTCTTTTAGTCTAGCAGTCAAATCAATGAATTTAGGCACTTTCGACTCCTTTCAATATTTTCGTTGTGCAGATCACTATTCTTCTCAGGCTTAGGATGAGTAACTCCTAACGAGCACCTTTCGCCGCTGACTAGGATACTCTTGGAGCCCATCGGGTGATGTATTTGGCTAAGGAAAGAAAGCTTAAGTCAGTTATGACGGCTAAAATGGTTATCGATGCGATTCCAAGCCTATAAGCTCCGTCCACATTATCACTGTGGAGAATATCTGCTTTAAGATTTTTCACTTCTCAAATACTGAGAAGTGAAATGGTTTAACAAAAGTATCTTGATTTCTTATATCTAGTATTTTAAGTCATTCCTCTACAGCCATAACTACCAAATGTGAAGGATCAGGTCTATCTTTAAGATGTACCCTTCCTATATAGAATTTCCAATCCTTTACCTGGGGTAGGAGTCACAAAGGGGTCCCAGTCCGCACTTATGTTGTACGGGGCTCGGTCAAGGGAAAGATAGTTTCTCTCCTTTCTCACCTGCGAAAGTCAATTTTGTCTCATATGCCTTCATTTATTTTTTTCCTTTTTTATCATATCTCAATGGGATCAAAACCAAGCTTATACCATTCATTGGGATTATTAAAGAGCCAATCCACGGCTATCTTTATGGCCTCTTTCTTTTTCAACCAACCCATATCCACAACTTCCGCCAGCCCCGCCGCTATGGCATCCTTGGCAATTAAGAGATGAGAGGCGGCATATTCGGGTGCACCTGTATAATCGGCACCAAAGCCATGAATCTTGGTGTGAGGAACGGCCATTATGGAGTTAGCAAATAGTTTTCTGGCATAATAGGCATCAATGACGTTAAGCCAGCAAGCATCAATATGAACATTTGAATAATTCTTGGCCAGATAAAGGACCTCCCCATCATAAGGCCAGTTGCCGTGGAAGATGTCGAACCTTACCTCAGAATGCATCTCCAGCACTGAGGTAAAAAGGACAGCGTTGGTCTTACTAATCTCATTTCTGATGCCCGCCATATGGCCGGTATGAATCTGGACAAAAAAGTCAAGCTTGCGGGCCATTCGCATAAATTGATGAAACAGGTAATCAGACAAAGGTGTTAGTTCGGGAAAGCCCACCGAGAACCTTGGGTTCTCTATTATCTTATTGAAGACTCGTTCTGCCTCTTCACGGGTAGCATTGGAAAACTTTATGGGACGATTATAAGCGGATTGGTCCTTCATACCGATGGTGCCGCGCTTCTTCATTCGGGAGAATACCTCACCACAGAGACCAACATACTCATCAAGCGAGGTAACCTTTTTACCCAGAATATCAGCAATCTTCTGAATAGCCTCGTAGCTATTAATGTGGTGAAAATCTGGTAGAGGAACGAGCATCCGATCACGGCCTGGCATTCTGTATTTGCCTTCTAGGTATTTCTTCAAATCAATCCAGATATTGACCAGTCTACATACAATACCTGCATCATCGAGAATCTTCTCATAAACTTTCTCATCTCTCAGCTTCAAAAGCCTTTGGCCAATGCGCATAAGGGCCTCAAGGCTCATCCCGCTCTCCCCATAGAACTTTTCCATAATGAGCTTGGTTACCCGGGCATAAGAGGTATGTTCGGTTGCCTTCCAAAGCTTCTGAAATACTGGCCACTTTTGTTCGGTGGAAAGCGTCTGGTCCTTCAACATCTCCATATGTGGCTCTGCCCCGACAGACATTAAGTCAGACTCCACGTATTCTCGAATTAATGAGGCAATTGGCTCTTTATATTCCGGTGCGGACCGATATCCCATACTATGATCATGGCAATCAATTACCGGAATCTCATCGATGGCCTTTCTTATAGACCTAAAACTAGCAGATTTACTTAACATATGAGCCTCCTTGAGACATTGCCAGTATTGTCAAAACCAGAGAGAATTAATTTTCCCTCTATGTATTCTCCGGTTACTTTTATATTTTTTCATGTTATTCTTGACAGTACCCATTTCTTGCGGGGACAAAGATAACCTTCCCTGATTCACCACTGACAAAGGTAGAAAAAGCCTCCTGAGCTTTCTCCAAGCTAAATCTGTGAGTGATAATTTCTTCTGTCTTCACTCCTCTTCGAACAAGTCGTATGAGTTCTTCATGTTCTCCTGCATTAAAATACCAAGAGCCGATAACAGTGAGCTCTTTTCTGATAAACTGATCGCTGGGTCTGATATGAGCAGTTTTATTCTCTCCCACAAATGCGACTTTGCCTCTTTTTTTCACACAATCAAGTGCCTGATTCTCAGTTATATCCTTTCCTGCACAATCTATTGCAATGTCCACTCCTTCTCCTCTGGTATACTTTTTCAGCGCATCCACAGGATTCTTCTCATTTGGATCAACCACCATGTCTGCCCCTAACTTCTTTGCCATCTTTTGCCGGTAACTACTCACCTCCACTGCGAGAACTTCACAATTAAGAAATTTCAAAATAAGTAAGGCACCCAATCCCACAGGACCCAGCCCAAAAACCGCCACAATGTGAGCTCCGTTTGCACCTAATGCTTTTATAGCTCGGTAAGGAGTACCTACCGCATCTCCTAGTAAAGCACCCTCCCCAAAGGATAAATCATTCGGAAGGGGGAAACAATTCCGCTCCGGTATGGCTACATACTCAGCATCACCTCCATCAATATCTCCTCCAATTACTTGAACATCATTACAGAATATCCAGTCTCCCTGCTGGCAGAATTTACATATCCCACAACTTACCATATTATTGATCGCAACCCTATCTCCCGGTTTAATGCGAGCAACCTGCTCGCCAACCTCAGCGACTTCCCCGGCTACCTCGTGTCCGGGAGTAAATGAATCTCCTTCAGGTGCAAAGTAAGCATGAAGGTCACTTCCACAAATAGCTGAGGCTCCTACCTTTACTACTACCCATCCTCTCTTTACCTTTGGTTTTGAGACATCCACCACCTCAACACGGGCATTACCTACCAGTTTCACTGCACGCATATACACCTCTTGCTTTCCGAGACTCTCAAAGGAGAAAAATTAGTCTCCAGAATCCCTTTTATTTACTTTTTTCAAATTCCACGAATCTCTCGATGACGGCAAAGAGTGGGTCAAAGAACACATCTACTCCTTTTGCCCCTTCCAGAATTTCTATAGTTGGAATTTTCTTTATATTTTTTCTTATCAAACTGAGGAAGAGAAAGAGCTTCTGTAGCGCAAAAAATGTCAAAGGCAAGTCTAATAGCCAACCTATACATCAAATTATGCGCACCCAGATAGCTTTTTTAGGTTATCTTAAGCGCTGATTGTTATTTTCGTTGCTCGGTCGATTATTTCATTTACCCACATAACTAGATCCTCTCCACTAATTTGAGTCCAAAATTGCTCCTCACCGAGTTTTCTGCCGTTAAAGCTTATCCCGGCCGATGAACTTCTCCAGCCATTTACAATAAATACAGGATTTATAACGTTTTCTTTCGGCGTCATTTGGAATTCAATCTTATCCTCTCCGTATTTCCTAAAACGATATGCCATCTCCGAGTAGGCATAGCCCTCGTAGAGTACTCTTCCTCTAGCCATACCTGGTATTTTTCCTTTATTCTCATACCCTGTCTCAACTTGAGCAGGATAGTACCAAGACTTTGCTAGATCTACTAAGAAAGTTGAAGGCATGTCTGTTGCCCCAGTAAGAAAAAGCCAACTGGTAGGCCGTGGCGGTCTGTCCCCTGGAACCGAACTGTACTGGCAATTAATAAAAGAAGAGTGAGTGGCGACTTTTCCCACATCCTCTCCGGCATCTGCTGCGAGAACAAAGTCCTCCATATCCGTTGCTGGCCAGTGCTTAAAGGTATTCACATCTCCTGAAAATAGACCAAAAGAAGGATGATCACCCTTACAGTAAGTACAGGGTTTATAAGGAAATATCCTTTGATCCTTCGCTATGATGGTATATGGATCAGGCCTATCCTTTAAGTGCACCCTACCAATATACATCTTCCAATCAGCAATCTCTGGATAGCTTGCGCACAGGGGACCGTGAGAGTTCTTTGGCGGAGGCCAGGAAAAACTTATTTCCTTTCCTTCTAGATTTTGAAGGGTGAAGGCCTTCTGTAGCACAAGGTTCTCCTCTGGTCTAGTCCCTTTCCCATTAATCAGGATGTACTCGAGGACTTCCCAAAAATTTGGGTTTCCCCCCAGATCACTCTCATTCCCTGGCCAGGCTACCAGTTTTCTTATTGCTGTTCCATTGGGGTAAACTGTGTAGTACTCATCTGCAGTTGTATTTCCATTGAAAACTTGATATCGCATATTACAGCAGGCATAGTGCCAGTGAACCTTCGCTCTTGCCGGGCCAGACTCCAGAATCCTTATCCTGCTATACCTAAGCTGCTTATCCATAATGGGCTCGTAACAGTGGTGATCCTCAGGGCTATTTGTCTCTAGCCACTCTGGGGTGAACCACACACCCTTTCCTAAATCCCAGCAACCCACATACTGGGCTTTGGACCAAAAAACTAGTCTCCATGGTTTATCACATTCCACCACTACTGCATGTCCTTGTGCACCCGAAAACTCAAGTTGTGTCTCGTAAGCATTCATATCATTAACCTCCTATACATTATTCGCAACTTCAGATTAGTAAATATCCCCGCAACAGAGCTGTGAGGATATTCTGGTATTTTCTTATCTACTTTTCACCCCCCTTAAGGATTTTTTATTTATAAGGGTCACCCGCATCTCGGAGACCATCTCCTAAGAAACTAAACGCTAGGATAGTAATGATGACAAACAAAGCAGGAATTAGCAGCCATCACAAAGTCCTCTTCTCTTAGCTCTAAGAGTTTTCCTCTTACCTTTTCTCCTCTTTCAGCCATGATGTTTACTCTCTTCAAAGCTTCAAGAAAAAATAATTATTTAACCTTTCTTCTCAGAAGCTGTAGAACAGATTATTTTTGCCTCAATTCTACCCCTAAAACTACCTCTTTTGGCTTTTTCCTTTTTCCTCTTATTCGCTCTAAAAGAAGCTTTGCTGCTATTTCTCCCAACCTGAATGCTGGCTGAGCTACTACAGTTAAAGGAATATTAAGGTGCTTAAACCAAGGCAAGTCATCAAAGATTGCAATTCCCATTTCCTCTGGGATTTGTATTTCTTTTTTTTGCAAGGCATCCATAACTCCTAAGCCTATCAGATTATTGCATGCAAATATTACACTTGGAGGAGGATTGAGAGAAAGAAGTTCTAAAGTTGAAAAATAACCGCTTTCTCGTCTAAAATTTCCCTTCTTAATTAATCGATCATCAACTGGCAAAGAATGTTCTTTTAAAGCCTCTAAATATCCATTTAGTCTTTCCTTTCCCGTAAAGACATTAAGAGAACCTGTAATAATAGCGATCCTTTTGTGTCCTAAATTGATAAGATGTTGGATAAGTTTCTTGGTCCCCCCTCGATTATCTACTAAAACTGCGTCCAGTTTTAATCCACTAATTCTTCGGTCAAGTAAAACTACCGGAATATCTCGCTGGAGCAAAAATTCTATATGCTCTTTTTCCTCCCCAGCGGTAACGATGATGAAACCGTCTACTCGTCTATTAAAAAGAAGGGTTACTAATTTTTTTTCTTTTTCAATATTATCATCAGTATCGGTCAAGATAATGCTGTATCCCTTTTTAACCATTTCCTTTTCTATTGCTCTTACTACTTCAGGATAAAAAGAATTAGCGATGTCAGAAATAATTAAACCTATTGTATTTGTTCTTTTACTTCTCAGACTTTGAGCAATTCCATCGGGCTGATAATGAAGTCTTGCCATCGTCTTAAGAACCTTTTGACGGGTGAACTCGCTCACAAAGCGAGTTTTATTGATTACATGCGACACTGTTGCAACGGAAACCTTAGCTTCTTTCGCCACATCTTTTATGGTTACAAAATTGGTACGCACCATTTTTCATTATGCCTTATGGACAAATGTAATCATTTACGTAATCGTTTTTATTTATTATACACCAAAATTTAAACCTGTCAACTCACTGTTACCAGGAGTTTCCCCAAAATTTTGGGTTACTTCTTCTGAAACGATGATATAATAAGGGATACAGCGTTTAGATAAGTGGAGTAGGAGAATTGCCTTGAGATAGATGCATGTTGTGGTAGAATTATGGGGAAACTTCCATCTAACAAGGGGTTGACAAAATGTTTTTTTGGTTTATAATATAAACGGTTGCGTAAACGTTTATATGAAAAACCCGAATAATCCTTAGTCGTGTTTTTTTAACATCACTGGAAGGGATGTTAAAAAAAAGCTCAAACACATCCAAGCAGAGAAAGGCAGGACTAAATACTTTGTAGAAACTGGAGGAAAAAAGTAACCCATCAAGTAAGTGCCAGGTCAGAACTTAAGCCTTGTTATGGTGGTCGTCAGCTCTCAGCAACTGTTTACTACTTTACATAAATCAGGTTTCAAAATAGTAGAGAAAGCTAGCTAAGAAAATTATCTTCTGATCAAGGAGAATCTAAATAGGAGGAGTGTGTAGTTCTCTTCCGAGAATATTTTTGGCTTCTTCTTCTTAAGAAAGATAGCCTCAATAATCTAAAATCTAAAGGAATGAGTGATGCCTCTCTGTGTTACTTATCCCTTTTTTACTTTGTAGAGGAGCCTGTGGACTAGACCGTCAGGGTACGGGATTGTCCACGGAGATCTAGCAGGATTTTCCTAATATTCCGGTAGGCTCTTTTGCTCCGAGGAAAAACAAATATCTATAAGAAAAATAGAGAAGCTAAATATAGGGCCAGAAGGAAGTGAAATGAAAGGAAGTAGGCCGTTAGCTGGGGTTAAAGGAAAGCTTCCTAGAAGGGTACATTGAAAGACTAGTCTCTTTTTAAGAGCTTTCAGGAAAGAATGAACTATATCTCAAGTTAATAGGAGGGCTTTAACATGAAAAAAAAGGGAAAAATGAGTAAAAGTATAAGCATATCTTTAACAATTGTGTTTATGCTGGGTATTGTTGGGTTAGTTGGCCAAGCTATAGCTGCTGAACAAGTTACTATTAATTTGTGGACTCAATATAACGACCCACAAGATAGAAAGGCGATTGAATACATTATCAACGTATTCGAGAAAGAGAATCCCGAAGTTAAGATTGGTCACCGAATAATGCCTAATTATGAATCAGATCAAATGATTAGGACGGTGTTCGCGGGAGGAAATCCTCCAGACATCTCTCTATCTCAAGATCCTTATACTATGTCCAAAACATTTGAAGCAGGGAAAATAATGGACCTTACAAAATGGTACGCTCAGTATGGAGATCGTTTTCCTGAATCTGCTAAAGGGGTCTCCAGGAAAGAGGGAAAGTATTTTGGAGTTCCGGATACAATGCTTACTGCAGCTCATATGTTCTACAACAAAAAACTGGCTAAGAGCCTTGGTGTTACCGAGCCTCAAAACTATACTGAGTTTCTAGAAGTATGCGAGAAGGCAAAGAATCAAGGGGTAATTCCTTTGGCCTTTGGTAATAAGGAAGGATGGACGGGAGGTACTCTGTATCAAATGTATCTTTTTGAAACTGTGGGACTCAAAGGCATTAACGACATGATAGATCGAAAAGATCCTGAACAGGGCCCTTATTTTACTGATCCTGGTTTCATAAGGGCGGCAAAGTATTTCAATGATCTACATGAGAAGGGATATCTCTCAGAAGGGGTAGCTATTACGAGTTTCGATGCTAGCAAAATGGAGTACCTGGGGGGAAAAGCCCTTTTCTTCTTTACAGGAAGCTGGTATTCCTCCTTCGATTTCCCTCCCGATTTTGAATGGGGATTTTTCAGATTTCCACACATTATTGGTGAGTTAGGTTATAACAGGGATGAAGGTCTCGTCGCTTATTTGGGTAAAATGCAGATAGCTACTACTACTTCTCATCCTGAGCTTTGCCTAAAGTTCCTGGAAGTGTTCAGCCGCCCCGACGTAATGCATGATTCTTTCTTTGAGATGGGAAAGTATCTGCCTGCAGTTGCAGGAGCGGTAAAACCAGAAGAGCTAACAGAATTCCAGGAAGCAATGGTAGCATTTGCGCGCACTAACACAGGTTCATGCGGATTTATGGAACCAGAGCTACCTCCTGCAGTAGGTATGGGCCAAGTGTGGACGGGGTTGACAGCAATCTCCGCCGATGAGATAACTCCACTTGAGTTCTGCGAGAGTGTGGAGAAAGTTTATAAAAAAGAGTTGGTGAGGTAAAAAACAGAGGCTGAGGGGGTTTTTCTTCCACGCTCCTCCCTCAGCCTCAAAATAAAGGATAGCAAAAATGATACCAAAGAAGATAACTTTCTGGGGTGGGCCTTACCTTTTTATTCTCCCTTGTTTTGTCGTGTATGCACTATTCTTGTTAACTCCCCTATTTGGAACATTTGCCTTTAGCCTTACTAGGTGGGATGGAATAAGCTTTGATAACCTTCGCTTTATCGGCTTGCAAAACTACAAGGAACTTTTCTTTGATGACCCGACATTTTGGTTAGCCTTGCGAAATAATTTGGTCTTTGTCGGCGGAGCTGTTGTTTTTCAATGCATCCTGGGTCTGGCAGTAGCTCTTCTTCTAGAACAAAAATTGGTCCTTGGTAATTTCTTTCGAGGAACTTATCTTATCCCTTTTACCATTTCCCTTGTGGTCATCGGTATTGTGTTTGAATCTATTTTGAATCCAAGCTTGGGAGTATTGGATAAGGTTCTTACATCAATTGGTCTAGAGGAATTTACTGGTTTAGGTCTTTGGCTTGGAAAAGCGAAAAAAGCTATATGGATCCTTATTTTTATACAGGCCTGGTATGGCTTTGGATGGAGCATGCTCATCTTTGTGTCTCGGCTAAAGGCCATAGATCCTCAACTTTACGAGGCGGCACGGGTAGACGGTGCGACAGAGTGGCAAAAGATTGTTTTTATCACGATTCCTCTTTTAAAGAGTATCACGGCTGTAGTAGTTCTTTTTGCGACAATGTGGGCCATGAAGATATTTACCATTCCTTATGTTGTAACAAGGGGTGGACCAAACCATGCTACAGAGGTTCTTGCCACTTGGGCCTTTTCTCATGGCCTTTCCTACCAGCATATAGGATATGGAAGCACTATTGCAGTTGTGCTTGTTGTTATTGCTATGATTATAGGATCTCTGCTATTTAGACTTACAGGGATGGGAAAAGCGCAAGAATAGACCTAAAGAGCAGGTTTAAGAACTCCCTTTTTCTACAGAAAAGTAGATGATATTTGTCAAGTGGGTTGTTTGAGATCTTGGTGGGTTGAAGTAGGTTGAAAATACAAGAAGAGGAGTTCTTAAACTACCTCTAGAAGGAGCTGAAAGGAGATGAAGAAAATACGTAAAAGTTTTATAATTGGAAAAATAATAAGTTATTTCGTGCTCGGTATACTGTTTGTCATAATGGTATATCCTCTTTTCTGGGTTCTTATGAGCTCTGTTAAAGATAACTGGACAATCTTTCAGAACCCTACTGGGTTGCCAAGTTCCCCAACATTTAAGAATTACCAAGATGCATGGGTGATGGGAAATTTTTCTCTCTATTTCTTGAACAGCATCATAATTACAGTATTCTCTCTTGCAGGGATACTGCTCTTATCCACAATGGCAGGATATGGATTTGCCCGTTATAAATTTCGAAGCTCAAATATTTTTCTGAATCTTTTTATTGCAGGTACAGTAATTGTTCCCTCCTCAATTATGATATCTCAGTATCAACTTATATCATCATTAGGTCTTCTCGATACGTTTCTAGGAATTATTCTTGTATACCTTGCTTGGACGACATTTGGTATTATCATATTTCGTCTGGCCTTCTCGCAAATTCCTCAAGAGCTTGTTGATGCTGCTCACATTGATGGGTGTGGAGAATTTGGAATCTATTTGCGTATTCTATTGCCTTTGATTAGGCCTGCAGTTGCGGCAGTTGGCATCTTCACCTTCATAGGGATCTGGAACGATTTTATATGGCCGTTAGTTCTTCTTCAACAACCTGGACAAGAGACGGTAATCCTAGGTCTATTGACCCTACGAGGACAGTATCTTGCTGATTGGGGAATCTTAACAGCATGCTTATCTTTTGCTTTTGCTCCGGTTGTTGTGATTTACCTTATTTTCCAGCGACATTTTGTGCAGGGTCTTGGCATGGGGGCGTTAAAACAGTAGGCTGTTCCTAGGAGGATAACATCACGACCGCTGGAGGGCAAGAATATACTCGCCTTTTTCTGAGGCGTTGCCCGTAGGGTCTTTCCATTGTTTCAGGAAATTTGGAGAAAATAAGATTGAATTTCAAATGACACCAAAGGAAAAGGTGATAAATCCTGTCTTCATTGTGAACAGTTGGACGAGTTCCTCAGCCAGAGTAAGTCTTGACGGTAAAGAACTCGACCAGAGAAAATTCCGCACTCAAATTGATGGAAAGGACCTCGTTATCTGGATAGATCAGGTGATTGATCAACCAACACAAATAATAATCAGGGCTTGAGATAGTCTTAAGTAAACGCTCTAGCAGGATTTTTTTGCTTTGCTTTTCCAGAAAAAATTAAGACTCTGGCATACGGTAAATAGGCGCAACGAAATGAACAAGAGGTAGTTTATGACTCCAAAGGAAAGAATGCTTATAGCTATGACTGGTGGGAAACCAGATAGAGTTCCTGCAACCCCGGATATATCAGAGATGATCCCTTCTAGGATGAGAGGTCGGCCTTTCTGGGAATTGCGTCTTAGTGGAAGTGGTTTTGGCGGAGAAGAATACGGGTACTACACAAGAGCAAATGCAGAAGCGTATTTGGAAGCAGTCAAATACTTTGGTATCGATGGATGGGATATCGGATATGTAAAGTTGGGACCAAGCAAAGATGATAAAAGGACGTTCCGTCGAGAGATAGTAAGCAGAGACGAAGATAAGGTAGTTGCCCGGGATTACGTTCGAACGTCAGAAGGGATCCTCTGGCAGGAGCTGCTGTATCCTTCTGATAATCCTCCCTGGATGGTGAGAGGATTTATTAAGGATTTTGAGAGAGATTTTCCAATCTATTTAAAATATTTTTTCCCCGATCCTTCCTCTTGCGATGACAAAAATTTTCAAGAATGGAGGAACAAATTTGGCGATTTAGGGATCGTTGGTCTTTGTGTTGGATACCCTGGCTTTCAAGATTTGATACATTATGTTGATGGAGGATTGGAGAAAATAACCTATTATTACTACGATTACCCTGACTTATTTGAGGAATATCGATTACGCTATCACGAATGGGCAATAAAGATGACCGAGAGAATATTACGAGCGAAACCAGATTACCTTATGACGGGAGGGTCTGGAACTATAACTCTTTCCTCGCCGGAGATATTCAGGAAACTGGGCTTGTCAACACTGAAGGAAACAACTCGCATAGCTAAGAATGCAGGATTCCCTTCTCTCCTGCATTCTTGTGGTAAAGAGAAAGACTTGACAAAAATGTGCGCTGAAGAAACAGATTTGAGCTGTATTAATCCATTAGAAGTACCTCCAATGGGAGATTGTATTTTACCTGAGATTAAACAACAATTTGGAGATAAAATTGCTTTGATGGGAAATTTGAACACAACCTCGGTATGGAGGGCAACATCACGGGAAGTAGAACAACAGACAAAAAAAGCTATTGAGGATGGTGGTAAAGGAGGAGGATTTATTTTATCCACCGGAGATCAATGTGGGAGAGATACGCCAGATGAGAATATTTTCAAATTAGTGGAGACAGTGGAAAAGTACGGTCGATATTCTTAAGGTACTTGACATTCGGCTTTTCTCAATGAGTTGTGAAGCCCTTATTCTTATTTCTTAGAAATCAGTTCTTTCTGCCTCGCTTTGAACGGCCCAAGACAGCTTGCTTAAGCGCTTTGCCTCCCAGGTAAATCTCTCTATCTTTCAAGAAATTCCTTCACAATCGAAGACATAAGCAAAGAATAAAAGAACGTAAATCGTGTCAACAACCACCACCCAAGGGTGGTGGCTTGTCAGTGCGGTTCTTTCGTTTCCTTAGCAAAGAGCTCTAACTGCTCTGTGTGGTGCTGGTAATATCTTATATACTTTTTGATCTCATCTGCGGTGATTTTATCTCCCGATGTTCCAACATAGTATCCTCGTGCCCAGAGTTTTCCCAACCAAAGATGTCGCTTCAGCTTGGGAAACTCCTCCATCATCTTTCGGGAGGATATACTCTTGAGAATATCAGCCAACCTCGCAGGAGAGTATCTTGGTGGAGCAGAGACAAACAGGTGAACATGGTCTCTCTGAACACTCATTTCCTCTATCTCAAACTCATACTGTTCTGCAATTTCAGAAAAGATCTCCTTTAGTCTATCTTTCATTCCTCCTCGTAAGATGGATTTGCGATATTTTGGAATCCACACGAGATGATAGTTGATATTATATACCGCATGTGGTGTTGCTTTAACTTTACCCATACTCTCATTCTAATTAAAAGAGCAACTTAGTCCAGCTTGGCTGGACACCTCCCTTACCACGCCGTCAAGCGACGTGGCTTGCGGGAGGTATTTAGGGTGTCAAGCCGTTCAATAGTTCGGGGACTGATCCTTTTGAGTTTCTCTGCTACCCCATTAGAGATGAAGATTTCCTCTAGCTGTCTTATGCACTCTACCTCGGTTTTGAGTAGGGGTGCTAGTCTTTGTCCACAGGGTTCATCAAAGATATCCCATAGTTTTGCCAGGGCTACTTTTACATAACCATCGTGAATTACCTCCTTTCCCCCTCTTCTCCTAGATGCTAAGGAGATAAAAGATTTTATCTTTCTCATGACATATTTCCTGTTCTGGTGTGTATTCTTGCAATACTCACCCAGGATAGAAGTTTTCTCCTTTTTTGATTGACATTGAAAGTACCTTTGTTGCATTCTTTTAAGGTATTGGGTTCTTGAGTGCATATCCATTGTCCTTTCCTCCCTGACTTCTCGTTAAGTCAAGGAGTATGATACTGGATTTCGGTTAGTTTTCTTAATGGCACAACCAATACCCCTACGGTTGGATTTTAGATGACTTGATGCCAGGGGTTGACTTTTTATGAAAGATGAGTATAATTAAATCGATTGAATTTAAATCGATTTAATTATACAATTGAAGTAATAGATTGATTCAAGGAGCAAGGGATGACTACAATCTACGACGTCGCTGCGAGTGCTGGGGTTTCACCGTCTACCGTGTCCCTGGTGATAAGTGGTAGCTCCAAGATTCGAAAGTCTACCCGAAATCGGGTCCTTCGCGTTATGGAGGAACTTCGGTTTCGACCCAATATAGTGGCTCGAAGTCTACGTAGCAAAAAGACTCATACCTGTGGATTACTTATTGAAACCATAACCAATCCCTTTTTTACCGAAGTCGCTCTGGGTGTAGAGAAAAGGGCAAGATCAGAAGGATTCAATGTCATTTTGTGTAATACAGAATCTAATGCCCGGTTGGAAAGGGAATACATAGAAACTTTGCTTTCCAAACAAATTGACGGCCTTATACTATGCGCCCTAAAGGATCCCTCCTATCTAAAAACACGCTTAGGCTCGCGATACCCGCTGGTTGTGATCAATGAGAGAATGACCGATTTAGGTTTTGATTTTGTGGGTATAGACAATTTGGGTGCGGTTGTCAAGGCGGTCGATCACTTGATAAAACAGGGTCACAGAAGGATAGGACTTGTTGCCGATGAATTGGTAACTCTGGGCTGCAAGGAAAGACACTCTGGATATAAGAAGGCGCTTCTTGCTGCTGGGCTGGATTACTGCGAGGAGCTAGTTCAAAAGAGACCCACCATCAGCTATCAAGAAGGTCTGGAAGCCACTAGACTTCTGCTTGAGTTAAGACATCCCCCAACGGCCATTTTTTGTATAAGCGATATGATGGCATTAGGAGCAATCGACGGCTGCAAGAAACAGGGATTGAGCGTACCCGAAGATATGGCAATTATTGGTTTTGACGATGTATGGTTCTCCGCCTCCGAAAGTATTCAACTTACTACTATTCGACAGCCCCAGTATCAGATGGGGATTGAAGCAGTTAATCTTTTTCTAGAAAGAGCTTCGGGAAAGAGAAAAGAAAGTAAGCAAGTGATTCTACCAACAGATTTGGTCATCAGACGGACATGCGGTGCAAAACGGATGCCCTGAGCGGTGACGGGTCTAAGATCCGCTTATTCCGTCCGAGGACTGGTTTGTCAAATATTAGCACAAGATTGAGACGAATTCCAAATCCGGAACGGGGATAATTGGAACCTGTGTTGGGGGAGGAGGTGGTATAATGGATAGGCAACCAGCACCCAGCGGGATGAGCAAGCACGGATTCCATCAGGTAATCGGGCATAGTTACTTTGCTTATTTTCAGCTTTACAGGTTGATATTTGAAGAGAAAGAAGCTAAGATTTGAAAACTAGGGCAGAAAGGAGGCGGAAAAGTAAGTTTGCCCATCAAATTTAGCTCACTGAGATTTCTCAGAAAGAACGACAAGAAAGGACGTTTTTCTTGGAAAATTGCCAATAAGATTGGAAATATAGGAGGTAAAAGAATGAAAGCTAAGTGTCTGATTGGTTTTATGGTTTGCACGATAGTAATAGGTTCTATTGGATCGATTTCCCTCTATGCACAAAAAACCACTGTCAATTTCTGGAGTCAATACAACAGACCTGCAGATAAGAACGCGGTTGAATACATCATGGACATATTTGAAAAGGAGAATCCCGATGTTAAGATTGCTCACCGTATAATGCCCAATCTGGAGGCGGACCAGATGTTAAGAACAGCGTTTGCGGGTGGAAATCCTCCCGATGTGTCCATCTCGGAAGATCCTTATACTATGGTGAAAACGTTCTTAGCTGGACAACTGGCGGACCTGACAGAATGGTATGAGCAATACGGAGATCGTTTCTCTGAAGGTGCCAAGTTAAGTTTTAGAACCGACGGAAGGTACTTTGGGATTCCCACCACAATGGTTACCGAGGCTCACATGTTCTATAACAAGAAGCTGGCTGAGACCCTGGGCATCGCCGAACCGCAAGACTACGATGAGTTCCTGGAAGCATGTGAGACGGCAAAGGGCCATGGGTTTACGGCAGTTGGCTTGGGTAACCAAGGGGGCTGGCCTGGACTTCACTGGTATCAAGCTTTTCTTGGAGAAACAGTGGGAGCCGAGATGGTTAACACCATAATTAATCGGAGTGAGCCCGACGTAGGACCAAAATGGACAGATCCAGGGTTCGTAAGCGCGGCAAGGTACTTCGATGAACTACACAAGAGGGGATATGTTTCCGAAGGGGTTGCCATGATGAGCTACGATGCTTCCAAGATGGAGTATCTGGGAGGTAAAGCTCTGTTCTTCTTTACTGGAAGTTGGTACACTTCGTTTGATTTTCCTCCAGATTTTGAATGGGGCTTCTTTAGATTTCCTCACATTGTCGGAGAGGTAGGCTATTCCAGAAATGATGGCACGGTAGACTATTTGGCTAAATTGCAGGTAGCAAGTGCGACTGCGAACCTTGACCTTGCCCTCAAGTTTCTGGAAGTGTTTAGCCGTTCCGAGGTAATGTATAGCTCCTTCTTTAAGTTCGGCGGACACATGCCGGCGGTTATTGGGGCAGTACCGGCAGAAGAGTTGGGAGACTTCCAGAAGGCTGCCATTGCCTTCATGCAGGAAACTACGGGTTCGTATGGATTCATCGAAACACAAATGCCACCTGCAGTAGGTTTTGGAGGGTTGTACAACGGCACAACTGCTATCTCAGCTGGTGAGATGACTCCCCTTGAATTTGCCCAAAATCTGGAAAAGATTCACGTGGAAGAAATAAGTAGATAATAGAACCAAAGACTGGGGGGGAGATCTTCCCCCCAGTCGATAGGTCGGAAAAAACGATGATACCCAAGAAAACCACGTTCTGGTCAGGGCCCTATGTGTTTATCCTGCCCTGTCTGGCTGTTTATTTTGTATTCTTGATAGTTCCATTGTGCGGAACGATTGGGCTAAGTTTGGCTAGGTGGGATGGAATAAGCTTCGACGGTATTCGTTACATAGGATTTCAAAATTACAGGGACCTACTCACCGATTCGGTGTTCTGGCTTGCTCTTAGAAACAATCTAATCTTTATCGGAGCAGCGGTTGCCTTTCAGTGCACTCTGGGTCTTGGAGTGGCTCTCCTTCTGGAGCAAAAGCTCTTCTTTGGAAACTTCTTGCGAGGTAGCTATTTCATTCCTGCCCTTATCTCCCTCATTGTGATAGGCATTGTCTTTGAATCAATTCTAAATCCTTCCCTAGGTGTTCTGGACAAGGTTCTAAAGGCGATTGGCCTAGAAAAACTGACTGGCCTTGGCCTATGGCTGGGTAAGGCAAAAAAGGCCATGTGGATATTGATATTCATTCAGATGTGGTATGGTTTTGGATGGAGCATGTTCATATTTGTATCTCGCCTAAAAATGATAGACCTGCAACTCTATGAGGCGGCTCGCATAGACGGGGCCAACGAGTGGCAGAGAACGCTCTATATAACGATCCCTTTATTGAGAGGTGCTGTGGCAGTGGCCGTTCTTTTTGCCGCTATGTGGGCTATGAAGATATTCACACTGCCCTACGTAATGACCAAAGGAGGTCCCAATCACGCCACCGAAGTTCTTGCTACCTGGGCTTTTTCTCACGGTCTTTCGTACCAACACGTCGGCTATGGCAGCACCATCTCAGTTACACTGGTCCTTTTTGGCATTGTCTTAGGATTTCTCATATTCAGGTTCGCTGGGATGGGTAAGGCACAAAGCTAGATCAATAATCGAAGTAGTACAATGGGAGAAAATGATGAAGCGTAGATTGCCAAGAAGTCGGATACTCGGTAAGGTAATTAGCTACGTCATCCTGGGTGCACTATTCTTGGCTGTCGTGTACCCTTTGTTTTGGACCGTCATGAGCTCTGTCAAGGACAACTGGGCCATCTTCAAAGACCCTGTAGGGTTCCCCTCGTCCCCGATAATCAGGAACTACATCGACGTCTGGACAGCGGGCAACTTTTCCCGCTATTTTTTGAACAGCGTCACCATTACAGGATTCTCGTTAATAGGAATCCTCTTTTTGTCTACCATGGCAGGCTATGGATTTGCTCGTTACAAGTTCCGGGGTTCGGATGTTCTTTTCAACATATTTATCCTGAGCATGGTCGTTGTCCCATCTTCAATCATGATAGCTCAATACCAGCTCATTTCATTCATAGGCTTGCTCAACACTTTCCCGGGAGTTATTCTTGTATATCTTAGTTGGACCGTATTTGGCATAGTAATGTCTCGCCAAGCCTTTTCTGAAATACCCCAAGAACTTGTTGATGCTGCGCATATCGACGGATGTGGGGAACTTAGAATATACTTTCATATAATGCTGCCTCTTATTAGGCCCACCCTGGCAACCGTTGGCATATTCACCTTTGTTTGGGTTTGGAATGATTTCATATGGCCCTTGATTCTTCTCCAACAGCCAGGACAAGAGACGGTAACCCTGGGTCTATTGACCCTGAGAGGACAGTATCTTGCTGATTGGGGGATTTTGACGGCGGGGCTGACGATTGCCTTCGTTCCGCTGCTAGTAATCTATTTTCTTTTCCAACGACATTTCGTGCAAGGCTTGGGCATGGGAGCGGTAAAACAGTAGACTGTTCCTGGGAGGATAACATCACGACCGCTGGAGGGCAAGAATATACTCGCCTTTTTCTGAGGCGCTGCCGGTAGGGTCTTTCCTACCAGAATATTGCCCTATTGCGAGTCAACCAAGGAGGAATCTGTATGAGAGCTTACCAAACGGAGCTATGTTTTTCGGGAGTGAGAGGAAAGGCAGTAGTGGTGGAGCCTGATAAGGTCGCCTACAGGCTAGTTTTTTGGTCAAAAGCCCAGTACGTGGGCTGTTGGGACCTGGGAGGAGGCGTATGGTTTACCCCCGAGTGGTTGGAAACCAATAGTCCCGAGGATTTTCATTGCTACGAGCCGATCATGGACAAGAAACTGAAGTACAGTAAGGTGAGAATTCTCGAATCGGGACCAGCAAGAGCAAAGGTTCATTGGCATTATGCCTGCTGCAACATGCGTTATCAGGTTTTCCACGGCAATACCACGGCTGACGAGTACTACACGGTCTATCCCAATGGGATAGCGATAAGAAAGCTCGTCGCCTGGCCTGGGAATGAGAGCGACTTCGGCGGTAATCCTAACTTCTGGCAGGTGCTCGAGTACATCCTGGTTAACGAAAGGGGAGTTGTCCCCGAGAAGATTCTTGACCTGAAAAAGGCCTTTACGCTGCAAAACTCAAAGGGAGAAGAAATAAGCTTCTCCTGGCCTCTGCCCGCAAAGCCTCACCGACCGTTGTGCGCTGATTATCCACAGATCGCCAATTGGGACGACTATATTGGCAGAGTTCACTTAAAGGAAAGACCCGATCCCTATGTGATTATAGTCAAAGACCAAAGATTATTTCCCTATAAACCTTGCGTTAACTGCCAGCGTGACCACCCATACTTCGGCCTGTTCCAGGGTGACGCCACTACCTTTAAGCATTGGCCGGCTGCCGATATGGAAGATTTCGTTCTAGCGGCAGATGCAGGGGCAGATGTGGAAAGCGTGGCTACACATACCTCTTTTATTGACTGTAACTACACTTCAATTCCAGCGGATGTGCCCCCGAGACCAACTACCTGGCTGTTTATTACAGGAGCAACTCAAGAGCCTTCCTCTTTTCTTGCAGCTTTGGCTAGATCGTGGCAAAATCCGGCTCGAATCGAAACCGGATACGAAAACAAGGGAAAGATACCGGGCATGGCACAGGGAAGAGTACTCTATGAAGGATATGCTTACTCGCAGATGGCATATTGTTTCAGGAAATTTGGAGAAAATAAGATTGAATTTCAAATGACACCAAAGGAAAAGGTGATAAATCCTGTCTTCATTGTGAACAGTTGGACGAGTTCCTCAGCCAGAGTAAGTCTTGACGGTAAAGAACTCGACCAGAGAAAATTCCGCACTCAAATTGATGGAAAGGACCTCGTTATCTGGATAGATCAGGTGATTGATCAACCAACACAAATAATAATCAGGGCTTGAGATAGTCTTAAGTAAACGCTCTAGCAGGATTTTTTTGCTTTGCTTTTCCAGAAAAAATTAAGACTCTGGCATACGGTAAATAGGCGCAACGAAATGAACAAAATGCAAGTAAAAGCTATTAATATGAAAGAGCCAGGAAAGATTATGTTTCGAGATGTGGACTTGGGTAAGCTAAAACCCAATGAGATTTTAGTTCGTACAAAGGCTTGTGGAATATGTAAGTTTGATATTAACGCCTTTTCTGGAAAAATCAAGGATAGTTATCTGGATGAGCCCGGCCATGAAGGGGTGGGAATTATTGAAGAAGTGGGAGAAGAAGTTGGAGAGCTGAAGCCTGGGGATAAAGTTGCAGCTCTTGGAAGAGGAGCTTTTGGAAACTACTTTAAAGCAAGTAAGAATATGGTAGCTAAAATCCCTCAAGAGACAGAAGATTTCGAGTACTGGATGGCTGAGCCAGTTGCCTGTGTAGTCAATGGATTACGTTCCACAATTATTCAACCGGGAGATACAGTGGCTATCATTGGATGTGGATACATGGGACTCCTTCTCACTCAAGGTCTTCCTAAAGAGTATATTACTCACCTTTTTTGTATAGACATAAATGATGAAAGGTTGGAACTTGCCAAGGAGTTCGGCGCGGATACAATCCTTAATTCTATCCAGACCGATGCGGTAGAGTACATAAAGAGTGAAAAGGGAGAAGTAGATGTCGTCATCGAAGCGGCGGGAGCACAAGGGACCTCGGATATAGCAACTGAGCTTCTTCGAAAAGGAGGAAAGCTTATCATTTTTGGACACCATGTAGAAAAAGAGCTTGTGGACATGGGGGCCTGGCATATGAAAGGACTGCGAATTCTTAATCCTAGCCCTATGTTATCCTCTGACTTTTCCAAAGATTTTCAAGACGCGGTAAAATTGATGAAAAGAGGAACTTTTGCTCAAAAGAAACTCATTACTCATACATTTGCCTTTTTGGAAATCCAAAAAGCCTTCTCTTTTGTATCAAGCAAACCACCTCACTACATAAAAGGAGTTATTCTCTACTAGCGTGAGTTTGCTACTGAAAGACCCAGCAATCTTCTGCATGGATCCGGTATGCTAGAAATTTTAATTTAGAAGAACCCTTGGCTCTCGATGCTTACTTAAAAATCCAAGGTATAGAGGTAGTCTATGACTCCAAAGCAAAGAATGCGTATAGCTATGACTGGTGGAAAACCAGATAGAGTACCCGCCTGTCCAGATATTTCAGAAATGATTCCTTGTAGATTAAGCGGACGTCCTTCTTGGGAATTCTTTCTGGATGAATCTCCATTTTCTCATTATAACCGTAAATTGGGAGAAGCTTATTTAAAGGCGGTAAAATATTTTGGTATAGACGGCTGGGACTTAGGGTATGTAGGCTTAGGTCCCAGCAAGGGAAGAAAAGTAGAAGCTTGGCGAGAAATAATTGAGAAAAAAAGGGATTACATTGTGGCTAGAGAATATTTTTCGACCCCTGATGGAGAACTATGGCAGGAAATAGTTTACCCGAGAGAAAATCCGCCCTGGCATACCAGAAAATTGGTCAAAGACTTCAAAAAAGATTTTCCTATTTACCTGGAATACTTTTTTCCTGACCCCTCATCTTGCGATGATAAAGAATATCAGAGATGGAAAAGTGAGGTAGGAGAATACGCTGTGGTAGGTCTTATAATTTCTGCCCCAGGTTTCCAGCAGTTAATTAATGTAATAGACGGCGGCCTGGAAACTCTTGTTTATTACTATTACGACTATTCAGAGCTGTTTTCCGAATATGTCACAGTTTACGATACTTGGGCGGAGAAAATGACCAAAAGAGCTGTGCAAGTAAAACCGGATTTCATTCTTACAGGGGGGTCTGGGACCATTACTCTCTCCTCGCCCGATATTTTCAGGAAGATCGGCTTGCCTACATTAAAAAAAATCACAAGAATAGCCAAACAGGGAGGGATCCCTACTATACTGCATTCTTGCGGTAAAGAGAAAGAACTGGTAAAGATGTGCGTAGAAGAGACAGATTTGGATTGTATTAATCCTTTAGAGTCTCCGCCAATGGGAGATTGTGACTTGCCTGAGATTAAGCAAAAATTCGGTGACAAAATCGCCCTGATGGGTAATCTGCATACTACAGAAGTTATGTTACAGGGAAACCCCAAAGATGTGGAGAAAGCAGCTAAAAAATGTATTGATGATGCTGCTGAAGGAGGAGGATACATCCTTTCTACCGGGGATCAATGTGGGAGGGATACTCCTGAGGAAAATATTTTCAAATTAGTGGAGATAGTGGAGAAGTACGGTCGATATTCTTAAGGTGCTTGACATTCGGCTTTTCTCGATGAGTTGTCAAGCCCTTATTCTTGTTTCTTAGAAATCAGTCCCTTCTGCGTCGCTTTGAATGGCCTAAGATAGCTTACTCAAGCTCTGGTTCTCCTAATCTTTTGTCTTGTGTATGGTAAATAAAGGAAGATAGTTTGCGGAGCTATCTTCATCAAGGGAAAGCAAATAATATGTTGCCGAGAGAACGCATATTTAAGACATTAGACCGCCAGGAGCCAGATATTGTGCCCTGGGGTGAGCATTGGATAGATTATAATGTCTATGAGAGCATCCTGGGCAGGGAGACATTTGTTCATGCCAAGATGAAAGAGACTAAGGCTTGGTGGGAAGGGAAAGATAAGGAGATTATAGAATCCTACAAACAGGATGTTGTTGACTTAGTGGAAGCTCTCGACCTTGATATGGTCACCGTAGAGCTTTTTCCCTTCTCTCAGTATGTCCTTGTGGGGCAAAGAGGATCAGATGGATTCCAAAAACCCATGAAACAACTTGACCAGAATACATACCAGGATAGGGATGGTAGTATCTGGCATGTATCAGTGGTAACTCACGATCTCATGCCTTATTGGATGAACCCTGAGACCTATAATCCACCCACATTGGAAAGTATAGAAAGAGCTATAGGTGAAATAGACCGTAATGGGGTGAAGATGCCAGAAGATTGGCAGTGGGAGCTCATAAGGCACGTTGTGAAGAAGATGAAAAGTACCCATTTCATAACATGTTTAGCCGAGGACATTGATTTCCCAAGTTTTGGACAGACCGATGAGGAGTTTTATCTTAATCTCGCTCTCCATCCAGAAATGCATGCTAAGTTAGCGGAATTAGCTGGGAAACGGGCCGTTGGCATGTTAAAATATTACGCAGAAGAAGGAATAGATGGGCTTATCCCCTGTGCGGATTATGGTAGCAGTATAGGCCTCTTGGCCAGTCCTAAAATATTTATAGAACACGTTTTCCCCTGGTTAAAGGCCTATTGTGATGAGGCACACAAACTTAACATGAAAGTGTTGAAGCATTGTTGTGGGAAAACATGGGAGATTTTCGAGTACTTCATTAAAGCAGGATACGATGCATACGAGTCAATCCAGTCCACCGCTGGAATGGACATTAAACTCCTTAAGGAGCAATATGGACATAAGATGACCCTTTGGGGTGGAGTCAGCAACGAGAACCTCATAGGAGGAAAACCGAAAGATATCGAAGCGGATGCCCAGTATGCCATAAAGTGGACTGCACCAGGAGGTGGATTTATCTATGGAGCAAGTCACTCCTTGGCGGTTGGAACCTCTGTTGAGAATCTTATAGCAATGAAGCATTCTCGGGAGAAGTTTGGAAGCTACCCAATTCAAGTGTAAGTATGTTTAATTCACATTCAGTTAAATGTACTCCCAGAGAATATCATGGCTATGTATGGGACGGTTCTGGAGTACGCAGTGTATTAAGCATTGGATTCAGATTCGTGGTCTGGTTTGACTATTATGTTAATGCATTGGTTCTAAGTGTTTTCGAGCATTATTTACGCCTATTTTCAGGATTTTTGCATTTTTTTGTCAGTCAAGCGCTTTGCCTCCCACCTAAATCTCTCCATCTTTCAAGAAATTCCTTCCACAATCGAAGACATAAGCAAAGAAAGGGTCGCGTTAAGTCGTATATAAGAGAACGTAAATTTTGACTAACGGGGATTTTCTGTTATTATACGATTTTGGATTCGACGGAGAAGAGAAAGAAGCAAGGGGTTAACCCTGTTTCGTTGAGTGCGTGCAAGGTTGAAATTTACAAATGAAAACAAAGGAGGAATTAATAATGCGGATCGGTGTTCTTACCGGGGGAGGAGATTGTCCAGGGCTAAATGCCGTTATCAGAGCTATAGTTATCCAGGGAGAAAGAGAAGGTTATCAGATAGTAGGATTTACAGAAGGATGGCTGGGGGTCCTGGAGAATAGATCGAGAAAGCTAAGCAGAAAGGATGTAGAAGACATTCAATCAGAGGGAGGAACCATTCTCTATACCTCTCGTACAAATCCTTACAAGGAAAGCAATGGTTCTATCAGAGTCAAGGATACACTCAAGAAGGAAGGAATAGACGCTCTGATAGCTATAGGAGGAGATGACACTCTAGGGGTAGCCAATCGACTCTACCAGGAAGGAGTAAAGACAGTGGGAGTGCCCAAGACCATTGACAATGACCTTTCTGCTACTGACTACACTTTCGGCTTTGACACAGCCATCAATATAGCCATAGAAGGAATGGATAGACTAAGCACTACAGCCAGGTCTCACCATCGAGCCGTGATAGTAGAAATAATGGGACGCCAAGCAGGTTGGATAACCCTGCAGGCAGGAGTCGGAGCAGGAGCCTCCATTATTCTAATTCCGGAAGTTCCCTTCTATATAGAAGAAATATGCGAGACTCTTATTAAACGAAAGAAGGAAGGAAATAACTACACCATCATAGCTGTAGCAGAAGGAGCAAAAGCAGCCGAAGGAAGCAAATTCCTCTCCCAGGAGGTAGTCAAAGGGGAAAAAATAGATGCATTCGGTCATATCCTTTTAGGAGGAATTGCCACCCTTCTGGAGAAAGAAATTGCCAAAAGGACAGGAATAGAAACAAGGTCTGTCATTTTAGGACATCTCCAGAGAGGGGGAAGACCCTCTGCTTTTGACAGATTCCTGGCTACTCGTTTTGGCCTTAAGGCAATAGAACTGGTGAAAAAAGAAAAATTCGGTCAGATGACATCTCTTAGAGGCACAGAGATTATCTCCGTACCCTTACAAGAAGCGGTAGGGGAGACAAAACGTGTTCCTCAAAAACTCTATGAGGAAGTAGTAAAACCATTATGGGGAGAATAAGTTACAGCGTAGAGCGGTTAGCGGATAGCGTATAGGAGAAACCATCAAAGCGAAGAACTCAACGGGCAAAATAAAAATAAAAAACTACAATTCAAAGCTCAAGACTTTTGAATCTTACGCTATGGCTTTACATTCTTCGCTTTACGTTTTTTGCTATTTCAGTATTCTATCCCTCTTCTCCCTTTTATTCCTGCATCAAAGGGATGTTTAATACTCTCTATCTCGCTTACCAGGTGAGCAAGCTCAATTAGTTCAGGGGAAGCATGGCGCCCGGTGAGAATAACCTCCAGCCAAGTGGGCTTTTTTCTTATGAAGTCAATGAGCCTGTTCTTATCAATGAGCTCATAATATAAAACAACGTTTATTTCATCGAGGATAACCAAATCATACTTTTCTTCTATTACTTCGCGGCTGATTTCATCCAAAAAGTGAGTCCATTCTAGTCTGATTTTCTTTTTCTCCTCTTCCTTTAATCTATCTGGAAATATCCACTTGTCCTTTTCTCCTTTGCAGATTACCTTAATTCCCACAGCTTCCAGAAGAGCAATTTCACCAGAGCCTTTTTTGCCCTTAAGGAACTGAATAAAGAGAATCTTTAAGCCTCTTCCTCTGGCTCTTATCGCCTGCCCTATGGCAGCAGTAGTCTTTCCCTTTCCCTTTCCGGTATATATCTGAACCAGCCCTCTCTTCATATATCTTCTATCCGGCTACGTTTATCTCTTTGAAATAGATAGGAGGGGTGCGGGTAGTCCCGATAAAACGGGATTCACTTCCCAGAGCCAGGACATTATTGAGCATAGTATAAGAATTACCGCTGACCATAACATCTTTAACTCTGCCTTTAATCTTTCCATTTTCTACCTTGTAACCAAGGTCTAAATTTACCGAAAACTCTCCCATCAGGACATTACCCTGCCCTGAGCCTATTACCTGGTCTACAATTATTCCTTCCTTGATGTCTTTGACCATCTCCTGTAAAGGAACTTTCCCCTCTTTTACAATAAAGTTACTAGTAGCAGGCGAAGGCAGACTCCCATATCCTCTGGCTCCATTAGAGGTAGTTTCAGTGTCCATTAAACCAGCTGTCTGCAAGTCATAGATGAAGTTTTTCAAAACTCCCTCTTCAATTATGGGAGTACGGCGGGAAGGTATACCCTCTCCGTCCACAGGAGAAGTAGCCAGAGCAAAAGGAAATAGGGCGTCATCAAAAATATCTATAAAAGAAGAAACAACGGGTTTACCTATTTTCCCCAGAAGAGGAGATATTTTCTTTTGAAGCACTTTTCCATTAATTCCCTGCTTCAATGATTGCAGGAGCAAAGGAACAGCCTTAGAGGTAAAAATAACCGGATGTTTGCCGGGGGAAATACTCCCCTTTTTCCTAGTTAATCTAAAAGCTTCCAGTATTCTCTGAGCAACAGAAGAAGACCAATCATGATATTTTACACTGGCTTCCCCTTCTCCTATGCCCAGAAAGTTTCCTTCTTCTGCTAAAAAGGCACCCAGAGAAAAAGTATAACTTGTCCTTTTATAAGAGTGAGAAAGTCCATTAGTGTTCAGAATGCTAATCTCGGCTTCTATCTTAGCTACTTCTCCTTCACAGTGCAGGAAAGGAGCCTCCTTCAGAATCAAATCAATAGCTTTCCTACCCTCCCTTACCATCTGTTCTAAACTCAAAGAGATAAGAGAATCGTCATAACATTCAACAGAAGAAGTGCTATCAGCAGAAGGAAGATGAAAGTGGGCTTTCTGGCCAAATTGAGCTGAGTCTGAAGCCGCTTTTACTAAAGGACGAGGTTGGCCAAGGTCAGTAGAACTGGAAAACCCAATCTTCCCTTGTTTGATTATTCTTAAGCCTATGCCCTCCTCAAAGGAAGAATCGATTGATTTTAGTCGATTTGCTTCGAATATAACCTCACTACTTTTAGACCTCACCCGGTAAAGCTCTGCTTCTTCTGCATAAGCGGCAGCCATTTCCAGAATTTCCTTCATCATTACTTTCCTCCCACTACTACATCTCTTATCTGCAGGTGAGGTCCTCCTGTAGAAACAGGAAGAGGTGATTGACCTCCTTTTCCACACCCTCCTGGTCCAGTAAAGAGAACTAAATCATTACCAATAGCCTTAATACTAGCTAAAGTATTGAAGATATTCCCGCTGAGGTTTAAATCCCTTATCTTGTGGTGAAGCCTGCCCTTTTTTATAAGATAACCCTCTTCTGGGGCAAAAGTAAACATCTCTAGATTAGTCTGTCCCCCGCGAAAGCCTTTAAGGTAGATTCCTTCCCCTACTCCTTCTATCATCTCCTCAAAGGACTTATCACCCGCCGCAATATAGGTATTACTCATCCTCACGATAGGAGGATAATCATAGCTTATAGCTCGTGCATTGCCGGTAATCTCTTCCCCCATCTTAGCTGATGTCTCCCGGGAGTGAAGCCTGCCACTGAGTCTGCCTTCCTTAATTAAATAAGTCTTTTGGGAAGGAACTCCTTCATCATCGTACAAATAATAACCCCCTTCTCCTTTGATGCGAGGTTCATCAATAATATTCAGTCCGGGCGGCCCAAAGACCCTTCCTAATACCATTATTTTCTGAAGTCTTTTATCCTCGTATAAAAAATCAGCCTCAGAAAGGTGACCAAAAGCCTCGTGAGCAAAAACACCGCTTAACTCAGGGTCCACTATGATAGTGTACTTTCCTCCTTTAGCTGGTTCTGCGTCCAATAGATCTTGTGCTCGCTTGACTGTCTCTTCTGCCTGTTCTGCCTTTTCTTTCACCAGTCCGTAGCCTCCCACCCCTCCTATCCCCATATGGGCAGACTGGATATTATCTCCCCTTCTGGCTATAGCCCTCATCCCCAACACTGTATCTATTCTCTCCTGTTCAATGTAAGTTCCTTCTGAATTAATAAAGTACTTTGTGGTGTGAATATCAGCATACCTTAAAGCTGAGGTCTGGATTTCTTTGCCAGAAAGAAGGATTTTGTTATAGCGGTTACAGAGAAGATATTTTTCTTCCAGGGAAATATCGGCTGGGTCGAGCTCTACCTCTACACTTATTACCTCATTCCGGGCAGGAAGGGAAGCTAGCTTAATTTCTTCTCCTTTTATCAGGTGAGCTCCTTTTGTAGCTAATTCCAAGTAATCTTTCAATTTAGATAAATCATTAAAGGAAACAAAACTCCAACCCCCTCTACTTTTTGCTCTTATTCCTCCACCTTTTTCATAGGACTCCCCTATTGCTTCCAGTTCCTTGCCTACATAGTGAATTCCCACTACTTTGACTTCCTCATACCTAATTTCCAGATAATCTGCCTTTACTCTTTTTAGACAACAACTCAAAAAAGATTTCATTCAGCTAACCTTTTCCATAATCTCTTCTGTAATATCGAAGTTAGCATAGACCTTCTGCACTTCCTCAGAATCCTCCAGGGCATCCATCAAACGAAGCATCCGCAAAGCTTCTTTTTCTTCCAGGGGAACAGTAGTTTGAGGAATCATAGTCAACTCAAATAGTTCAGGGCTATATCCTATTCTTTCTATATTCTCTTTAATCTGGCTGAACTGTTCAGGAGCAAAGATAATCTCCAGAATATCCCCTTCATCTTTTATGTCTTCTGCTCCTACCTCAATAGCCATCTCGATTACCTTATCATCATCTACCTTTGTTTTATGCAAAACCATTAAACCTTTGCGGTCAAACAGCCAGTTTACACATCCAACTTCTCCCAGATGGCCTCCATTCTTGGATAGAATATGTCTAATCTCGGCGATAGCTCTCTTTTTATTATCAGTAACTCCTTCAATAAATAGAGCCACTCCCCCAGGTCCATACCCCTCACAGTTAAAAGCTACATAGCTAACCCCGGGCATCTCACCTGTCCCCCGTTGGATAGCCCGCTGGATATTATCCTTGGGCATCCCTACCTCCTGTGCCATATCAATGGCTAAACGTAAAGCAGGATTTGTCTCTGGGTCTCCCCCTGCTCTTGCCTCAATAGCTATTTTACGGGAGAGCTTGCTGAAAATAGCACCCTTTTGAGCATCTTTCTTGGCTTTCTTATGCTTTATACTACTCCATTTTGAATGACCGGACATTTCAATTCACCTCTTTTTTTCTTTAGTATAGCAAAAAAGAGTCCAAGGTCAATCATAATGAATTTTGCCCACGGTTCACAGTTTATCGTTCATAGCTAATCGACTACGATTTCCCAACAACAAGCAATAAAGGGGGAAACATTTTTTCCCTCAAATATATTTATTGACTTTTTCAAGCTAATTGATAGTTTATGGAATAAAGTGAGAAAATCTACAATGAAAAAAGTAATCCTTGTTTTTCTGATTATTCCAATAATTATTGTTTTTAGCCAATTTGCTTTGGCCAGAGGAGAGTGGCAGACAAGTATTCATTACGGGAGCTGGAGTCTGCGACCGGCAGAAGCCATAATTGAGGGTTTTATAAGAGATACGCTTCAGGATAGTGTTCGGGGACTAATAGAGGAATATTCAGGCATAATAGACCCGGACGGGGACTACAGCCAGAGTGTTGAGTTTGGCTCCAGCGGGAAGAACCTGGCGCTGGAGTTTAGATTCTACCCTGGAGGAGAAGACGGTTCTTTCAGTATCGGACTAGCAGCAGAAAAGAGCGAATTAGAAATTATTCTGGACTGCTTAGCAACATATGAGCTTGCAGACGGTAGTTATGTCGATGGCTCAGGAAGTGCTGTATTGCTCTGGCAGCCAACTTCTTATCATCTTAGTTTTCGCTGGGACTTAATGCCATCCTGGCAGCTGCATCCCTATATTGGTTTTGGCGCCGGCATAGCCTCCTTTAAAGGGGTTCTTACCTACGAGGCGACCGTTGAGACTTATGACGCTTCTACAGCAACGACTACCATTGAAATAACCTTTGACGAAATAGACCTTGAATTCCTGGAATATACTGAACCTAAAATAACACCCCTTGTTGTCCAGCTTAACCTGGGATTTAGTCTTGAGGTAACTAAGAACCTCTATTTTCTTTTGGATGCAGGCATCTGGAATGGATTTTTAGTAAGAGGAGGAGTTTGCCTCAGGGTCTAGATTTTCTCTCCCGAAATTACCACAGTTTAGTTTTCTTCAGGTTTTCTCCTTTTCTGTGATTATAGTCGAACCTGGTCTTCAGATGACTACGAATCTATTAATAAAAAATTGTAGAATTTTAAATCCATCCTCTAAAGAGATTAAAGAAAGTGATATTTCTTTAGAAAATGGAGTTATTGCTAAGATTGAAAAGGTCAAAAAGGTTTATCTCTTTGGAGAAGTTCTTGATGCGGAAGGTCGAATAGTAACTCCTGGCTTTATTGACTTACATATCCAGGGAGCTGGCGGGGCTGATGTCCTTGATGGCAGGAGAGAATCACTTGAGATTATCTCCCGTACCTGTGCAAAGTTTGGCACTACCAGTTTCTTAGCTACTACTCTTTTTCGTCCAGAGGAAGATAATCATCATTTAGAAGTTGCCTCTAAGAGCGTGGGAAGTGATTTAGGAGGAGCCAATCTTCTTGGCATTCATCTTGAAGGTCCTTTTATTTCTGCGGCAAAAAGGGGTATGATTTTGCCTGAATGCATATTGCTTCCCTCTCTAGAAATTCTTGGGAAGATTTTGGATTATAGCAAGGGAAAACTTCGCATGATGACTATAGCTCCAGAGATAAAGGGAAATCTAAAAATCATAGGAACTCTGCTAAAAGAGGGAATAGTTGCCTCCTTTGGTCACTCTAATGCTTCCTACCAGGAGACTTTAAAGGGGATGAAAGCAGGTATTTCCCATGTTACCCATCTTTTTAATGCTATGCCTTCCTTTCATCATCGAAAGCCAGGACCCCTTCTAGCCATCTTTCAGGCAAAAAGAGTTACTGCTCAAATAATCTCCGATGGAGTCCACCTACATCCTGAAATATTGAGATTTACCTATGACGTATTAGGAGAGGATAGGTGTATCATAATCACGGACGGCTTGCAGGCTATGGGACTTCCTGAAGGAAGGTATACCTATAATGGAGTTGAGTATGAGTCACGAAAGGGCACGGCAAGATATTTCGATGGGACTTTGGTGGGTACCTCTTTAGGTCTAAATCAATTACTAGAGCGATTTATTCGGTTTAGTGGGTGTTCTTTAAATGCAGGAATAAAAGCGGTTACAGAAAATCCGGCTAGAGTTCTCGGCATCCAAAATAGAAAGGGAAAAATCGAAGTAGGTAAGGACGCAGATTTAGTCATATTAGATGGGGACTGGTCTGTTTGGTCCACCATTGTAGAAGGAAAGGTTGTTTTTCATAAGTAGCCAGGATAACTTCATTTTATCCTTTATGCGGCTTCCCTAAACTAAGCGAGGCTATTTTGATGAACTTACCCTATCTCAATAATCTTGCCAGAGTCGGCTGATTTCATCTCACTGAGCACAATCTCTAAAGAATCTCTGGCTGATTGAGCACTGGCTTCGCCAGGTTGCTCATTATTCTCCAGGCAATCAACAAAATACTTTATCTCTGAGAAGTAACCTCCCAAATCAGCAATATTCCCTCCTCCATTCGCCTTAGCCTTTAATTCAGGCTTTACAGTGGGGTATTCAATCTCTTTCCCCGGCCTATAGATAGCTAAAGTCTTCTCATTGCGTGAGTTAAACTCCACTGCTCCTTTTTCAAATAAAGCAGTATAAGCCATAGTAAAAGGGAAATTATCCGGCATATCCCAGCCACCTTCGGTGAAAGCTATCACCTTATCAGGAAAGGTGAAGGTAGTAAAGACATGAGCATATTTGAGCCTACCTGGGGAGACTCGTGAAGCCAAGGAGACAGGTTTTCCTAAAAGATACAGTAGATAATCAGTATCGTGAATATGTAGGTCTAAGAGGGCACCTCCGCTTCTTTTTACATCAGCAAGCCAATTATCCCAGGAATAGGTAGGAGTAGAAGCAAGGCGAGTTAAGGTAATACTGAGGAGCCTTCCTAACTCACCAGTCTGATAGATTTTTTTTAATATAACATATTCTTGCCAGAAGCGAATTACCTGAGCAACCATCAATTTAACCCTGGCCTTCTTAGCTACCCGGAGCATCTCCTCGGCATCTTTTAGTGTTAAAGCGATTGGTTTTTCGCAGAGGATGTCTTTACCTAGCCGGGCAGCTTTAATCACACACTCTTTATGAAGAAAAGTGGGCAGGCATATGTCCACTGCATCAATATCTTCCTGATTTATTAGTTCTCCTAGACTAGAATAAGCAGTAGCCTTATGTTTGTCAGCTAAGAACTGTGCTTTCTCTGAATCACTGTCTGCTATGGCGATAAGCTTTGCTTTATTTAGATTCCGATAAACCTCAGCGTGTGTTTTTCCCATAAAACCTGCCCCTATAATTGCTACTTTAATCATCGTTTCTCCCTCGTTTACAAAATACTTTCTATTATAGTTCAGCTTTTCCTAAAATTTTCCTCCGTGGCTGTGCTCGCATATCGTGCCCCCTCACCCCTACCCTCTCCCCACAGGGGAGAGCGTGCACGAGCATCCAGAAACGAACTATCTACCCAGAATAGAATCCATACTCCTGGAAGTATTATATATTAGAGCCTCTGGATGCTGCGAGTAAGGAGGCAGTATCTCGGCAGTGATATAATCATTGTAGCCTATCTCTCTTAAAGCTTTCATCACCTCAGCCCAATTTACATCTCCTTCTAAAAGGTCACAAAAGCCATTGACATTTCCTACAACTCTCTTGAAATCCTTAATATGGACTCTTTTTATTCTCTTTCCCAGGATCCTAATCCAGTGCTCGGGATAGCCAGTGAGAAGGGTATTGCCTACATCAAAATAGGCACCTAGATAATCAGACCCCAACTTGTCAATAAAGTCTCTCATTTCTAAAGGAGAAAGCAAGAACTTGTTCCAGACATTTTCAATACCAATATTGACCTTATATTTCTCTGCTGTGAGAAGACACTCTCGTAAGGATTCAAGCGAGCGCTTATAGGCAACATCGTAAGGAACAACCTCTGCCTCTGGTTTAAAAAAGACATCCACGGCTCCGGGAACTACCAGGATAGTATCAATACCTAAATAAGAGGCTAACTCCAACATCTTTTTAACGATTCCCTTTGCTTTATCTTTCACTTTATCATTAGAACTACTAAGGGAATAATCCCAGAATAGACCTGTAGCTAGACTGCTTAATTCGATTCCTACCTCTTCGGCTGCTTGAACTATCTTTTCTACATCTCTTCTGGTAGAGTTAAGACTCAGCTCTCCTTCTTCTGCTACAGTTAGCTCTATTGCCTCAAAACCTGCCTCTTTGGCTTGCTCCATACAATCCTTCAGGCTCATTTTAGAGCCATCAGTCAACTTTTCTGCAAAAGACCAATAATTGATACTCTTTTTCATAACCGCTCCTTAGCAGTGAGTTTATACACTTTCTCTAATAAGTCTCTATCGATTTGAGTCTGTTTTACTTTCCGACGTTCCATAACTATTCTTGCCACTTCCACTACTTTATTTAGCCTGTTCTCTGTAAATCCGTCTTTGCCTCCCCAGCTGAAAGAGGGAATATACTTAGACACAATATTTCCTGCAAAGACATTACAGGCTACTCCAATTATGCAGCCTACATCAAGAAGTGTCCCAATTCCTGTCTTGCTATGGTCCGCAATAAACGAACCCACTTTTGTCTCACAGGTATCAACCTCTTTTCCCTCAAGGTGCACCTTTATTTGACCATAGGTATTTTTAAGATCACTGGTGGTGGTTAGAGCAGCCAGGTTTACCCACTCTCCCACATAAGAGTGACCTACAAATCCATCATGCTGTTTATTGGAATAAGCATAAAAGATTGATTCTTCTATTTCTCCGGCTATACGACAGGCAGGGCCAATACTACAGCCTTCTCTTATCTTTGCTCCATCAATGATAGTCCCCTTCCCTATATAAGATGGCCCATCAATAACCGTAGGAGGACGAATCTTTACCTTCTCACCAATATAAATAGGCCCCTTTTCAGCATTTAAAAGCACTCCTGGTTCAATGAACGTTCCTTCATCTATATAAATCTGACCAGGATTAACCAGATAGACACCCTCCTTTAGCCTGTCCTTTATGCCACTTTTCCTGGCCAGTTCAAAATCGGCTCTTATGGCTTCTGCATTTAGTCTTATCAAGTCCCAGGGATACTCTAGCAGATTGAATCCATTTTCCCTCTTTGCCGGACTAGATTCAATCTCCTTTACCTGCACCATACGCTTAGCTTGATTTAGGCTCTGCTCAATTCTTTCCGCTGAAGAAAAGGAAAGTCTGCTCAGGGTAGCTTTGCTAAGACGGGCATAAACTATATCATTTCCCTGAATAATTATCTCCTCTTTACCCTGCAGAGATATCTTCCTTTCCTTGAAAAAGAGAAGCCTTCCATTAATAAAGAGAACACTATTCTTCTTGAGTTCCTTTAATTGATTGACTCTAAGAACTCCCGTTCTTTGAGTAATAATAGGGGCAAGATAGGAGCGACAAAAAAGATAAATGTTTTCCTTACTAACTGCGCCATCTTCGCTGATGGCCTTTAAGGTTTTCTCCCACAAAGTACTAATCCCGCAGCGAAGGTCATAGACGGGTCTGGTTAAAGTGAGGGGATAAAAATTCTCTACCTTCCTATCTTCAAAAATACATAAAACATAACTCATTTACTATTCTCTATGTCTTTGGAATTTACTAACAATAGCAACACACTAAACGCCGCTAAGATATTGAGGGGGGAAACATCCCCCCTCAACGGCCTTCGGCCTGCTCCCCCCGTTTGTCTGATCTATTAGCCACAGAGGTTTGGTTAATAACGGTTCAGGGAAATTATTCAAACTCCGGTACTTTAAGATAATCGCACCTATTAAGATGCTCCCTTTCCATCAACCCTATTTATACCACAAACTGCCCGAAAGACAACCCACCTGCACGTTTATTGTCACCAACATACCAACCCAAATTTCAGCATTTGTCAATCTGCTTGGAGGATGTGGTGCGGTGTTTAGGTTTTCACTACTTCAAGGTTCGAAA
The DNA here is from genome assembly GCA_005223095.1 of Candidatus Aerophobetes bacterium Ae_b3a. Classification (GTDB taxonomy): domain Bacteria; phylum Aerophobota; class Aerophobia; order Aerophobales; family AE-B3A; genus AE-B3A. The sequence goes on along the minus strand of NJBQ01000008.1, from coordinate 9,572 downwards.
TCTCATGATGTGGATACTGACTCCAATAGCTATGAGGATCAGAATTATTCTAACTAAAGGGATATCAATTATGAAAAGAGTTGAGTATCCAATTGTCACCCACAAAAATGAAATGGATAATACTTTTATTTTGAGGGGGATCCCCTTCTTTTCTCGATAGTTCCTAATGTAGTCTCCAAACCATCTATTATTGAGGAGCCAATCGTAGAATCTTCTTGAACCTCTGGCATAACATGCAGCGGCAAGCAAGAGAAAAGGAGTGGTAGGCAAAAGGGGCAAAAATATTCCAATAATTCCAAGTACCACAAAAAAAGTTCCCAGACCAATCCATAGCCGCCTAACTAAACCACTTGAGCCTTTAAGTGCCTCCTTATGACTATCACTGGAGTATCCTTGGTCATTCTCTGTCATAGGGATCTTATTATTTCATCTTATCCAACTCGTGCTTAACTCTCGCTCTCCCATCCATCGTTTGTTCCAAGCATGGCCAATAACTTCCCCTTAATGGAAGATTAGCCCAAGTCTCAATACGTTTCAATCTGGCTTTGGAGGGCCTGATGCAGGATCACTACCGCCTCTCCCGGCGTTCTATTTCGGGTTTCAGGCCCCTTGGAAACAGCACCAGAATGGCCTTCACGCCTATGAGAAGAGATCCAGCTGTTCAGTACCTTTTGTTTCTTCTTTCCTAGCGACTTTGCGGTCAGTCGTGCTTAAACCCAGGATGCTCTTGATTCTTAGGGCATTCTTCGCCGCATAGCCAGCGTGGCAATTGTTGAAGAAACAATATGTTTTCTCCGCAGTCGCCCCCGCCGACTTTATTGCAGGAACAAACTCCTTCAACTCTTTATCGGTGTAGAGGTAGTTATACCTCTCAGAAGTGGGAACATTGAACCAGTTGGTGTTACGCCCATGAAATCGAAAATAGGCGATGGGTGAAGTGATCCGAGGAAGGAAGGGCACCAGTTTAGGCAGCTGTGGTTCGTCCACACAGCAATAGCCAAGACCATTCTCCTTAAGAAACTGAAAAGTAGACTCTCTTGCCCAGGCTTTATGCCTGAACTCTATGACCAAGGGGACATCAGAAAGACGCTCTTTGCAGGTGAGAATGTAGTCACGGTTCTCCGGTTTTGGGAAAAACGCTGTGGGGAACTGAACTAGTACACAGCCTAGTCTGTCCCTCTCTACCAGCGGAGTTATCTCTTCCCGGTATATTTTGAAGGCCTGAGGATGGTCTTTTATGTGCCATTTTTCATCAAAGATATCATGGGTCATCTCTCTATAGGCTTTTATGGTGAAGTCGAAATCTTCCGGTACTTTAGCAAGCATAGCACTGAGCGTACGAGCACTGGGTTGGCGGTAGTAGGTATAGTTTATTTCCACAGTGTTGAATTTAAGCTCATGGGCGTAGTAGATGAGCATATCCCGATTAGAGATGGTAGGAGGATAAACGGGCCCCTTCCAATCGGCAAAGGAGTATCCGCTGGTTCCCACTCTAAGCATGAGCTCCCTCCCTTCACAGGATCAGAAGATCCTGAAGTGGAATAGGACTTCTTTTCTAATGATAGTATGGGTTAGGATTATGTCAAGGTAGGTTGACATTTAGTGTGAATCATATATACTATGGTAGACAAATGTCTACTAAGGAGATAAAAAGATGAAGAATTCTCTTACCGAGCGACAAAGAAATATCTTGCAGTTCTTGAAGAGGTATGTATCTAGGATGGGCTACCCTCCTACCCTACGAGAAATTGCCCATAATTTCAGAATAAAATGGACTCAAGGTATAGAGAAACACCTCAGAGCCTTACAGAAGAAAGGATATATTAAAAGATCTTCCGGAGCACGAAGTATTGAGATCATGGGATTTTCCCAGGGCCGATCTATACCAGTAGTTGGCACCATAGCAGGAGGAAAGCCTATCCTCGCCGAAGAGAATATTGAGAAAACCTTTGCTTTGAGTCAAGACCTTCTCTCCGGAAAAGATAATTATTTTCTCAAAGTTGAAGGTGACAGTATGAGAGAGGCTGGAATCTTGGACGGCGATTATGTTCTAGTAAGGCCTCAGTCTATGGCAGAAAAAGGAGAGGTTGTGGCAGCTTCAATTGGGGACGAGGCTACAGTGAAGTATTTCTTTCCAGAGAAAAATAGAGTAGTTCTCAAGCCAGCCAATTCTGATTTTGAGCCTTTAGTTTTAAATGAAGGCAGTGATGATTTTAAAATCTTAGGTAAAGTTACCTTGCTCCTAAGAATCCTTAAGGAAAAACCTTCCTTTTACAAGAAAAATAGGCCAAGTTAAAGATGAGCTTTTGTCATCTCCACCTACATTCTAATTTTACTTTTGGTAAAGGGTCTTCTTCCATTGATGATTTTATCTCAAAGGCAAAGAAAAGAGGGATGTCGGCTCTTGCTCTTACCGATAAAGATGGCCTCTACGGGGCGATAAGATTCTACCAAAAAGCAATTAAGGAAGGTATCAAACCCATCATTGGAGCCGAGATAACACTCGAGTCAGGCTACTCTCTCGTTCTTCTAGCTAAAAATATTAAGGGCTACTCTGCTCTCTGTCACCTTATTAGCGAGATGCATCTTTCCTCTAAAGATGAGCCGCGTCTGGCCATGCGTACCTTGAAGAAATACTCCCAAAATATTTTTGCCCTCTCAGGGCCTAAAGGAGAGCTCGCTGCCTATATTCTTCGAGGAAGGCTTGACTTAGCTAAAAAGAGAGCCCGTCGCTACCTTGAAGTATTCGGGAAAGATCACTTTTTAATCGAGCTTCAAAATCACCTTCTTCCATCGGAGAGAGTTCTAAACGAAGCTCTATTTAGGCTTGCCTGCAAGAATAATCTCCTGGTCGTAGCTAGCAACGAAGTCTATTACCTTAACCAAGAAGATTATGAATTACACCAGATTCTGGTAAGGGCAAGTCAAATCGTCCACCACCAGAATAGTAGGGCTACTCCTAATGGGGAATACTATCTTAAAACACCTCTGCAGATGGCTCGTCTCTTTGGAAGATATCCGGCAGCTATAGTTAATACTTCTTTAGTAGCGGAAGAGTGCAATCTCAAACTCAACCTGGGAGGGATTATCTCTCCAGCTTTTCCTATACCTCAGGGTGAAAAAGATAATGAATATCTCTTGAAACAGTGTTTTAAGAGGTTACCTAAGAAGTATCATTCGCCTAGCAAGAAGGTAACTTCTACTCTCATCAGAGAACTTGAGGTAATTAAAAGAAAGGGATTCTCTTCATACTTTCTCTTAGTAGCAGACATCGTCTCCTTTGCCACAAAGAAGGGAATCAGGTGTTCAGTTCGAGGTTCGGCTTCGGGAAGTGTTGTTGCTTACCTTTTGGATATCTCTGAGAACGATCCTCTCAAACATAATCTTCTTTTCGAGCGATTTCTCAACCCAGAACGGAATGACCTGCCTGATATTGATCTCGATTTCGACTCCAGGAGAAGAGATGAGATAACCGAGTATGTGTTGAAGAAGTATCCCTCTGAAGCAGCTTTGGTTGCCACAGTTCCCACTTTTAAAGCCAGAGGTGCTTTAAGAGAAGTGGCCCGATCCTTTGGACTGAGTTACCAAAAAATAGAGACTCTAACTAATATGATACCTTACCTTCCCGCAGATAAGATTCGCCCCGCTCTTGATGCTTTGCCTGAGTTAAGGGAGAACGAATTAAAAAAGAAAGAGTATGAGAAATTGATAGATGTGGCAGAAAAAGTGGATGGATTCCCTAGACACCTCTCCTGTCACCTTGGAGGAGTAGTTATCTCTAGAGGTCCTCTTCAAGATCTTGTGCCGATTCAAAAATCAGCCAAGGGATTTTCTTTATCCCAGTACGATAAGAACGATTTGGAAAAGCTGGGTCTGATTAAGACCGATCTTCTTTCTTTAAGGATGCTGGGAGCTATCAGTGAAGCGATAGAGCACCTGAGAATCCGTAGAGTTAATCTCGACCTAGAAAATATTTCCTTTGACGACGAAAAGGTATATGAGCTTTTGAGATCTACTAAGACCGTGGGATGTTTTCAACTTGAAAGCCCCGGAATGAGACAGCTCCTGGGAAAACTTCAGCCAACAAATTTCAATGACATCATTGCCTGCATCTCTTTATTCCGTCCGGGACCTATGCAAGCTGATATGATCACGCCTTTTTTAGAGAGAAGACACGGAAGAGAAAAAGCAAGCTACCTTCATCCAGCCTTAGAATCTATTTTAAAAGACACCTTCGGAGTAATTATTTTTCACGAACAGGTCCTCAAGATAGCCAAAAGCTTAGCTGGCTTTTCTTTGGGTCAGGCTGACCTCCTTCGAAGGTCTATGACCAAGAAAATCACTCCAGAAGAAAAGGAGAAGCTAGAATGCGACTTTCTGGCTGGATGCAAAAGAAAGGGAGTAAAAAAAGGAGTAGCACAAAAAGTATTTGGACAGCTTGCAGCTTTTGGAGCTTTCGGATTTTGTAGGGCCCATGCAGTGAGCTTTGCCAAGATTGCCTACCAATCCGCCTATCTTAAAACTTACTATCCAGTTGAGTTCTTCCCGGGACTTCTCAATAACGAGCCTGGTCTATATCCAAAGATGGTTCTTTTAAATGAGGCCAAAAGATGTGGTATTCAGATTCTTCCCCCTGATATTAACGAGAGTAAAGGTAAATTCTCTTTAGAGGATGGCGCTATTAGAGTTGGCCTCTCCTGCGTAAAAGAAATGGGGCCTTCGTCTCTAAAAGAAATCCTAAAAAAGAGAAGAGAACAGAAATTTAATAACCTTGAAGATTTTCGTCTTCGAGTTAACATTGAAAGACCCCTCTTGGAAAATCTTATCCTTTCCGGCTGTTTTAACTCTCTCAATGGAAAAAGTATTCATCATTTGCTCCGGACCTCTCAAATCTTTTCCCAACTCTTCAAGAACAATAACAACAATCACGAAAATAAAACTCTTCTAGAAATCGACCTTTTGGGTTTAACTGTTGAATATCATCCACTCATTGCTTTCAAAAAAAACCTTGACAAAATAGAAAGAGTGAAAAGCAGTGAATTATCAGCGATGAGTGAGGGAAAAACAGTGAAAGTGGCAGGTGTCAAAGTTATTCTACACACTCCTCCTACTAAAAGCGGTCAGAGAGTGATATTCCTTACTTTGGAAGACGAGGAAGGTCTGATTGACGTCACTGTATTCCCTTCTGCTCAAAAGCTATGTGCTAGTGATATCTTTGAAGGAGACATTCTCTTAATTGAAGGCTATGTACAAAAACACGGCTTCGCTGTCTCTTTAATAGCCAATAGGGCTTCGTGTTTAAGAAAAATGACGAATTACTGAATGACGGCAGGCTTCCTTCGATAAATCTCAGTACTTGTCAATCTGGCTTGGGGGGGGCGGACGCGGCTGCAACCAATTTAGATCTTAATCTACCGATTTCCCATCTGGTTTCAGCGAAGAACTAGGTTCCCAGGCTTGCTCTAGTTCTGGTATCCCTCACGAATTCAATAATAAGACATAGCCGTTTCCACCTGCCTTATGTCAGGTTCCTACTTTCCGGTCCCGGCATCTTTAACATTTCTACATCAACGGGCGAAGGAATCACCGTCTTTTTCATCCACTTTCTTCCCTCAGCAAATCGTCTTCTTCTTGACAACTTATTGTACCCTGTAGTGATCTCAATTTTAGTCTGCGCTCGACCCTCTTCTTAGCCATCATCTCGAACGCTCTTGAAATATCGGTCAGGAACGACTTCGACTGCTTAGCTGCCTCCAGATAAAATTCCTGGATTTTTTCCTCCGCATCTGTCACTATCTCTATTCTGTCAAAGTAACTATTATTCTCAATTAACTCCGTTCTAATCGAATAATCTTCTGGATTTAACCCTTCAAATGAAAAACCTGTCTCAAGTGCGTCACTAATAACCTCGGTGTAGACCCTCTGTACTCGTAACTTGTTCTTCTTATTTTCCCTGGCCAAGGATAGAAAAGCTTCCCTATTCTCTTCGTAGACTTGAGCCAGGTCTTCATAAAGCTTGGCTGACTTACCCTCCAGCTCTCTGGCAAAGTTAACGACTTGCGAGGCTGTTGTTAACTGCATCACCACCATCTCTGAATCACAACTTTGCTCTCAGTAAAAAAACGAATGGCTTCTCTACCCTGTCCATGCAGGACACCAAAGAAAGAGTCTTTCATTCCGCTAAAAGGAAAAAAAGCCATAGGAGCAGCTATGCCGACATTGACACCTATATTACCGCACCTAACCCGGTACTGAAATTCCCTGGCAGATTTACCGCTTGAGGTAAAAATAGATGCTGCATTTCCATAGCAACTGCTGTGAATGATCTCTATTGCCTCATCAAAATCCTCAGTCCTCATAATATTTGCCACAGGTCCAAAAATCTCCTCCTTAGCGATGGTCATACCCGCGCTAACATCTTCAAAAACGGTCGGGTTGAGAAAACTGGTAAGAGGGTAATTTCCGCTAATGCTTATTCTTCTTCCGTCAAGCAGAAGTTTTGCTCCTTCCTTTATACCTTTTTCTATAAATCCTAAAACTCTTTCTTTTGCCTGTTCCGACTGAAGAGGTCCCATCTGAATAGACTCATCAAGACCGTAGCCTACTTTTATCCTAGATGTGGTATTTACAAAGGTATCCACAAATCTTCTGTAAAACCGATCATCCCCACCAGCAACAATAGCATTAGCTCCTGATAGACACCTCTGGCCAGTATTACCAAAGAAGGATGTCATTAGAGCAGAGACAGTCTTCTCTAAGTCAGCATCGGGCATAACTAACATGAAGTTTTTTGCCCCTCCTTGAGCAATTACTCTTTTACCAGTCTGGCCACATTTCTTGTAGACTTCTTTTGCTACTTTGGTGGAACCAACAAAAGTTACTCCTTCCATATCTGGATGTTCCAATAAGACTGACGCGACTTCTGCTCCTCCATGGACTACGTTCCACACGCCTGGTGGGAACCCAGCTTCGTCCACCAGCTCGGCAATTCTTACTTGGCTAATAGGATCTCGAGGGGATGGCTTTATAACAATGCAATTCCCGGTGGCAACTGCGTATGGTGCAAACCACAGGGGCACCATAAATGGAAAGTTGAAGGCGGGAATACAGCAGAAAACTCCCAGGGGTTGAGGAATGACGTATTCGTCTATACCTGATGCAATATCCTCCAGATTATACCCCATCATTAATGAAGGTATTCCTGCAGCCACTTCCACACTTTCAATTCCTCTCCTTGTTTCTCCTCTTGATTCATCAATGGTCTTTCCGTGTTCCATCGTTTGAATCCTGCTAAGCTCTTCAAAGTTTTCTTCCAGGGCCTCCTTCAACCGAAAGAGACACCTTGCCCTGGCCAGGGGAGTAGTCTTTCTCCACTCAGGGTAAGCCTTCTTGGCTACCTTCACAGCTTCATTCACTTCCGCCTCAGTTGAAAAGGGAACCTTGGCTATGACTTTACAAGTTCCTGGATTAATAATGTCTTGAAGCTCACCTTCAGACTCGACCCACTCTCCACCAACATAGTTTTTCAAAACGAGCTTTTCTCTTATTGGTTCTTCCAATACCGGCATATTCCACCTCGACATTATAGTATTTTAGGTCTCTAACAAGACTTCGTAATACCCACCAAATCAATGTTTCCAGCAGTAATCATTTTCCTTTGCTCAATTTCCTTCCTCCCTGGCCCGATATCCTGGTCTCTCTTATCTTTCTTTGTTCTTTCCTGGGTAAAATATCGCGAGAGGATCTGCACCTACGGGTTTTGATGGAAGGCTTCCCAGTATAACTCAATAATTTCTTCTCTTGAAGTTTTTCGAGGATTATTGTTTGGGCTACCACTGGCAATAGCATCCTCAGCCATCCTGTCCACAACCTTCTCCAATTTTCCTCTAGTCACACCTAGAGCAGAAAGGGGAGGGATTTTCATATAGCGGATAATCTCACGCACAGCATTAAGTGCCCTGCGGGCACCTTCAATGGCACTAAGCCCTTCTATTCTCTCTCCCATAACCCTTGCTATGTCAGCATATTTACGGGGATTACCTATAATACTGAATTCTACAACTGGCGCTAGCAATACGGCATTGGAAAGACCGTGGGGTATATGAAAATAGGCCCCCATTGGACGAGACATGCCGTGGACGAGAGCCACTGAGGAATTGCTGAAGGCAACACCAGCCTGAAAAGAGCCAAGCATGGTGAGAGCTCGAGCCTCCAGGTTAGCACCATTTGCCCATGCTTGCCTCAGATTCCCTGATAAAAATCTGATAGCGGAAAGAGCGAATAAATCAGACATAGGCTGGGTTTTCAATGAAGTATATGCTTCAATAGCATGGGTCAGGGCATCTATGCCTGTTGCTGCAGTAAGTTGTGGAGGGCACGAAACTAAAAGTAACGGATCCACAAGGGCCACCCTGGGCAAAAGAAAAGGACTTCCGATAAGCATTTTTACATTTCTCCTGGTATCGGTAATAATGGCGAATATGGTAGCTTCACTTCCCGTTCCCGCAGTAGTAGGTATAGCTATCAGTGGAACCGCGGGGTTAGGAATTTTGTCCAATCCCATATAATCCTGAATTGATCCGGAATTTGTTGCCATAACAGCAATCACCTTGGCTGTATCAATTGGACTTCCACCGCCCAGACCGATAATAAAGTCGCACCCTTCCCTGCGATAGACATCCAGGCCTTTTTCCACATAATCCACAGCGGGCTCAGTAATCACCTGGTCAAAGATTTCATAAGGAATTTTCTCTGATCTAAGCGATGCTTGAATCTTTAACAGAAACCCTATCCCGGTCAAATTCCTATCTGTAACAACCAGGGCCTTCTTACCACCTATTCTCTTGCCTTCCTGGCCTACATGACTACAAGCATTGTCCCCCATTATGACTAAGGGAGGGATGCGAAAAGATCTCGCTTCGTTCATGACCGCTCCTTTGGCTCCGGTGTCTTACTTTATTGAATAGGTCATCCCCCAGCGATAGCAGGGAAAAGACTAATAACATCACCGTCTTTTGGTGCATAATCAAGTTTCGAATGGGTTCCGTTTGCCATTATGAGTAGCCCGGAAAGTCTCTGGGAAGAAATCTTTAGCTCATGGAGAATATCTTCTACACTGTTGCCCTGGCTAGTCTCTATACGACAAGAATTCTTGCTGCTGTTTTCAGGAAGATACTATTGTAACCCGGGAAAGAACTTCATCTCAATTTGCATCTATGAACCTTCCAGATCCTAGAACTTGAGGACTCCGTCTAGATCGGCCTCATCCACATCAAAAACGCTATTGTGAGGAGGCAGTTTTTCTGTTTTGAAGAAGTAGGGTAGGCGATCATCCGCATTACAGAATCTTGCTCGTCCTCCGAAGCCGGCCGGTCTCGCTGACGTTCGCTACCCTCGCTTTTCATCCACAGGATGCGCTCGACTCGGCTTCGAATCCCACTGGTTTTATGCATTTTATTGTTGCGATTCACAAAATACGAACGACGAGATACGAGTTTATGGCGGACGCGGCTGCAACCAATTCGAACCGCTGCCGAAATAAGCGCACATGTCAAAATATTCCCTGTCCACTA
>NJBQ01000071.1 GCA_005223095.1 Candidatus Aerophobetes bacterium Ae_b3a | reverse complement strand
ATCAGGATATTTCCTTTTGATTCTTTCTCGTGCCTGGGCAATCATTTCAATCAAATCACCATATTCCTCGCAGTAAATTAGAGCCAGATCTTCTTTGATTTTGCGGGCCAATGCTGGTGACTTACCGGCAGTGGAGACAGCAATGGTTAAATCACCTCGACTGAGGATGGCCGGCAGAATAAAACTGGATTCAGCTGGGGAATCAACTACATTCACCAATATTCCCAATCGGTTGGCATCCTTGGCTACACGGGAGTTTACAGTGCGATCATTACTGGCAGCTATCACTAGAAAGGCGTCCTTCAAAGGAGAAGAGGTATAGGTAACTGCTAGATAACTTATCTTAGTCTCTCGCCAAAGTTTTTCTATCAGAAGAGTGATTTTCGGACTGATTACAGTAACCAAAGCGCCTTTTTCCAGTAAAAGCTTGATCTTTCTCTCTGCCACCTTCCCTCCCCCCACTACCACACATTTCTTGTTCTCTATTTTCAGATTCACCGGATAATATCCACTCACTTTAAGGTCCTCAAGGTCTCATAATTTGTCTTTATCGTCTTTTCTATGTCCTCCCTGCTATGGGCCAAAGAAAGAAAATTTGTCTCAAATTGAGAGCAGGGTAGATAAATTCCTTTTTTTAACATACCCTGAAAGTAGTGAGCAAATTGTTTCTCATCCGATTTTTTTGCTGACTTGTAGTCGTAGACTTTATCAGGGCAGAAGAATACGGTAAACATAGAGCCGATGTGATTGATATAGATATCTACCTTCAGTTTTCTACCATTTTCTCGCAAACTATGAACTAGATTCGTCGTTCTCTGCTCAAGCTTCTCATAAATCCCTGGCTGAGACAAGATCTTTAGAGTTTCAATTCCGGCAGCCACGGCTATGGGATTGCCTGATAAAGTCCCGGCTTGATAAACTGGACCCAATGGGCTTAGGTACTCCATAATCTCTTTTTTCCCGCCATAGGCACCCACCGGAAGGCCTCCTCCTATGATCTTCCCCAGGCAAGTCAAATCAGGAATAACTCCAAAATATTGTTGCGCACCACCATAAGAAATTCTAAACCCGCTAATAACCTCGTCAAAAACCAAAACTATTCCGTACTTTCTGGTGATATCACGGAGTTTCTGTAAGAAACCATCTCCAGGAAGAACTACTCCCATATTTCCTGCCACCGGTTCAATAATGATAGCGGCAATTTCTTGATGATTTTCCTTAACTACTCTCTCTGTGGCAGTAATATCATTATAGGGAATAAGAATAGTATTTCGGGTAAAATCCTGAGGAACGCCAGCGCTATCGGGGAATCCAAAAGTAGTAGCTCCTGAACCAGCTTTCACCAGAAGGTAATCTGCATGTCCGTGGTAACACCCCTCAAACTTGATAATCTTGTCTCGTCCAGTATATCCCCGGGCCAGCCTGATGGCGCTCATGGCAGCCTCGGTCCCAGAGTTGACCAGTCTTACCTTCTCTATTCCCGGGACGGCTTGCACGATCATCCTGGCCAGCTCTGTCTCCCCGGGAGTAGGAGCCCCAAAACTGGTACCCTTCTGCAGGGCCTCTCTTATTTGGTTTGTGACCTGCGGATGACTATGTCCTAGAATCAAAGGTCCCCAGCTCGAGACATAGTCAATAAATTCGGAGCCACTGGTATCGTAGACTTTAGAGCCCATACCTCTTTCTATGAATAGAGGATCGCCACCCACCGCCTTGAAAGCCCTTACCGGACTATTTACTCCGCCGGGGATGTACTTTTGTGCTTCCCGAAATAATTTGTCCATTACTTTTCTTTCCAATGCCATCGGCTCCCTAATTATCTGGCTAGCCACTCCGCTGCCTCTTTAGCAAAGTAGGTCAAAATTATGTCCGCTCCCGCCCTTCTAATGCTGGTCAACACTTCCAGGGCTACTCTTTTCTCATCTACCCATCCCTTTGCAGCAGCCGCTTTTACCATGGCATACTCGCCACTAACACTATAAGCAGCCAGGGGAACATTGAACTCTTGCTTCACTCTGGATATTACATCAAGGTATGCCAGGGCTGGTTTGACCATCACTATGTCGGCCCCTTCCTCCAGGTCCAGCTCAACCTCCCTCAATGCTTCCTCTATATTGGCCGGGTCCATCTGGTATGATTTGCGGTCTCCAAATTGGGGAGCAGAATCTGCTGCTTCTCTAAATGGTCCATAGAAACTGGAAGCATATTTAGCTGAATAAGCCATAATGGGAATATTACCCTGTCCATTTTCATCCAGAGTCTGACGAATAATTCTCACCTGACCATCCATCATCGCTGAGGGGGCAACCATATCTGAACCTGATTCAACCTGTGATAAAGCGATTTTCGCTAACGTCTGAAGAGTGGAATCGTTAAGCAATCTTCCCTCTTTGAGAATACCGCAATGTCCATGAGAAGTGTACTGGCATAAACAAACATCAGTAATCACCATGTAGTCAGGCAGAGCATCTTTGATTGCCCTAACTGCCTGTTGGATGATTCCATCTTTGGCATAGGCCTGACTTCCCTTTTCATCCTTATGCTTGGGCAACCCAAAGAGCATAATAGCGGGAATCTCTAAGTTCTTTGCCTCCTTGATTTCCTTCACTAGATTATCTAGGGAAAGATGGAAACTCCCCGGCATAGATTGAATTTCCTCTTTGATGTTCTTACCTGGAACTACAAATAAAGGATAGACCAGGTTATCCGTATTTAGCCTGGTCTCCCTCACCATTCGTCTCAGGCTTTCGCTCAATCTGAGCCTTCTTAATCGTTGGATTGGATAGGACATTAATTATCTCCTCCACCAGACATTCCATAGTATACTCTTGAGGAACAATATCTGGTTTCATTCCTGACTTTTCTGCTTCATTGGCCGTCAAAGGACCAATACAAGCGACTCTAGCGCCAGCAAAGTCAATATTGCCTACTAGTTTGACGAAATTATTGACCGTAGATGAGCTAGTGAAAATAATGATATCGATCTTCCCTTTTTTTAAACTATCTCTTGTTATTGCGGAGTTTTCTCCCGGAGAAAGTTCGGTCCGGTAAGCAGCCACCTCTTCTACCCTTGCCCCCAGTTTCCTCAAACCTTCTGGCAGAAATGAAGGAGCAATATCAGCACGAGGCAGGAGAATTTTCTTCCCTTCGATTCTTAACTTCTTCATTCCCTCTATTATTCCCTCACTAGAGTATTCATCCGGCAAAAAATCAGCTATAATCCCCATATTCTCCAGGTTCGCGGCTGTCTTGGGGCCAATTGCTCCTATCTTTGACTTAGATAAGGACCTGGCATCCTTACCCTTCATATTCATTCTTTTCCAGAAATGATCCACTCCATTGGGGCTGCTAAAAATAATCCAGTCATAATCTGCCAGTTTCCCTATAGCCAGATCAAGTTCTTGGTAATCATTCAGGGAAGATATTCTTATAGTGGGAAACTCTATCACTTCTGCCCCTTCATTTTCTAACAGAGCCACCAGGCTCTTTGCTTGCGCTGCCGGACGGGTAATTAGGACTCTTTTTCCGAAGAGAGGTTTCTTTTCAAACCAATTCAACTTTCCCCTCAGACTCACCACTTCTCCTATTACGATTACTCCTGGGGGTCTGACCCCTTTCGCTTTTTCCACCATTTCACCCAGGGACCCTTCAATCACCTTTTGATTAGGAGTCGTTCCCCAACTAATTATTGCACAAGGAGTATTTTCGCTCTTTCCGGCTGAAATTAGTTTTTTTACTATTTGAGAAAGATTGGCTAAACCCATCAGAATTACCAGGGTCCCTTCTTGGCTGGCAAGATTAGCCCAATTAACAACAGGTCTTTTTTTGGAAGGGTCTTCATGTCCGGTAACTATGGTGAGGGATGAGCTGAACTTGCGATGAGTCAAGGGAATGCCGGCATAAGTGGGAGCAGCAAGGGCAGAGCTAATGCCCGGAACAATTTCAAAGCTAATGTTATTCTCGACCAGAAATCCTACCTCTTCTCCGCCTCGGCCAAAGAGGAAGGGATCTCCCCCTTTAAGGCGAACAATAGTTTTACCTTTTCTTACTTCTCTCACCATCATTTTGTTAATTTGGACTTGCGCTGAACTTTCACCGGGCAGTTTACCCATATAGACAAATTTACAATTATCCCTGGCATAATCAAGTAACTTTTTGTTAACCAGACGATCGTAAATAATAATGTCGGCTTTCTTAATGTACTCTATCCCTTTAAAGCTAATCAGGCCCGGATCTCCTGGCCCGGCACCCACCAAATAGATCTGGCCAGTAAGATGAGGTTTCTCAAAGACAAAACTGGATGAGGTTTTTTTGAATCCCATAGCAGAAATTTTTTCGGCCAGTTGCAGACCCAATTCTTCCGGATTATCGGAGGAGCCTTCCATTTTTTGACGCAAAATTTTTTCTCCACTAGAGTCCGCCACTACTGTCTCCAGAGTGATTTTCTTCCCCTGCACCTGGCCTAATGTAGCAACCGGTGTCTGACAGCCACCACCCAACCGACGCAGAAAACACCTTTCAGCAGTTATGGCTATACGAGAATCATTATCATCCAAGGGTTCCAATATCTCTCCAATATCCTGGTCTTCCTCTCGAGTTTCGATTCCTAGAGCTCCTTGTCCTCCTGAAGGAAGCATTATTTCATAAGGCAGATGCTGAGTAATCCTATTCTGCCAGCCCAATCGGACTAGCCCGGCTGCGGCCACCACTATAGCATCTATTTCTTTCTCTCTTAGTTTCCTTAATCTAGTGTCCAGATTTCCTCTCAAGGGTACTATTTGAAGATGCCTCTGATAGAAAATTAGCTGCAACTTTCTCCTTGGGCTACTGGTTCCAATCCTGGCATCTTGAGGAAGTTCATCCAGGAGAAGGCCATCCCTGGAGATAAGAACATCTCTGGGATCTACTCTTTTGGTAATGGCGGCAATCGTCAATCCTTGGGGAAGTTCAACAGGGACATCTTTCATGGAGTGCACGGCTAGATCGATTCTACAATCCAGGAGGGCATCTTCTATCTCCTTAACAAAAAGACCCTTTTCTTCCAGACCTCTTCCCGGCATCCAATCTTTCAGCCTATCTCCTCGCGTTTCTATCCTCTTGAGAATGACATCGAGATCAGGGTCTATCTTCTCCAGAGCCCTCTTTATTTCCTCGGCCTGGGCATGGGCTAGTAGGCTAGCCCGGGTGCCTAGAGTGATCTTTCTCATAGTCTGGCTACACCCCAGCGTAACTCTGGTTCCAGCCAGTCTTTTTCATTTTTTTCTCGAACTCCTGTGCCTCTTCCTTGACAATTTCTTCTGCTTTTTTTGCTTCCTTTCTTCGCTTAACCATGTTTCCTTTGATTACCAAATCCAGATCCTCCATATTGTATAAGGTTACTCCTTCCAGATGCGCGGCTGCAGGTTCTATGTCACGAGGTAGAGCAAGGTCAATGAAGAGCAAGGGCTTATCTCGTTTGTCCATTACTTGTTTAAGCATGGACTTTTTAATTATATAATGAGAAGCAGCGGTAGAACTTATCACGATATCGGCCTGCCTGAGTCCTTCTTCGAGTCTATCAAATCTGACTGCTTCGCCCTTAAGGATTTGGGCAAGATGGCAGGCTTTTTCGTAGCTTCGATTAGAAACAACAATCGCTTTAACGCCCTCGTTAGCCAGGTTCGCTCCCACTAGCTCGCTTATCTTTCCCGCTCCCAGGACTAGGATAGTCTTATCTCTTAGGCTGGCCAGTGTTTTCTTCGCCAGTTCCACCCCTACGCTCCCTACCGATACTTTCCCCCGGGAGATCTCAGTTTTCTCTCTCACTTTCTTCCCTATACTGACGGCCCGGTGAAATAAAGGCTTGAGAAAACCATCGGTAGCATTTACTTCCCGGGAGAGACGATAGGCTTTCTTCACCTGACCCAGAATCTGACTTTCTCCGATAACTTGTGAATCAAGACCGGCGGATACTCTAAAGAGATGACTAATCACCTCCTCCCCTATGAGAGTGTACAAGAAAGGATCGAGTTTGTCACCTCCGTGATAATTATCCTCCATGAATTCTTTTAGGGAGGATATGGCCAGGTTCATTTGCTTTGCCCAGGCATAAATCTCCACTCGGTTACAGGTGCAAAGGATCGCTACCTCCTCAATACCCCTGTAGGTACAAAGTACAGGAAGAAATCTTTTTAAGTTTTCCTCGTTAAATCTTATCTTCTCCCTGATACTGAGAGGAACAGTTCTATGATTCATGCCTATCAATAGTAACATTATCCTACCTTTCCCATACGCTTAATTGACAAGACATAGTCCCTGATACAGACAGGACTCAGGAAATTAACATAGGTTCCCCTTCTGGGGAAACCACGGCAAGAATCAGCCTATCCTTCTTCTCCGCTTTTAATGCTGAATTCCCCCGTCTCTTCCTTAAATCCATGGCAGTGGGTACACTGACCCTGATAACCCGCAATAAAATGATTCTCCGCTCCCCCTACTAGATGTATCTTGTGCATCATTGGCCCCAGCGGTTCTGTACCCATACCCTCAGCCATTTGCTGGCTGTGGCACATCACACAATCGTCGGGCACAGTAGTCACCATAGCCGACACATCCGGATGTTTCCCTTCTTCGACCAGCTCCCCAAGGCTTGTGCTGAGGCGATAGTCACTGTCGGCAATATCGTTATTGTGGCAATCTACGCAGCCATTGACGTTGACGTCCTCAACAGTTATGCCCGGAATTTCGGGCATGGCTGGTTCTCCCTCTTGACTGAAGGTCACAAAGGCTACCCCACCTATCAGCAACAACAGAACCGTTCCCAGCAAGACTGCCGTTAAAACCACTCTTCTTTTTCTCTTAGCCATTGAAGAATTTCCTTTCTTAGAATTATGATAACTCCTCAAGGTCAACTTTCCTTTGCTTTCGTCTTTTTTCCCAGATTGGAATGCCCCCAGCCAATAGGTGACTGAAGGCATTCCGTCTGTAATTCAGCTTTTTATCAGCAATTAGCTTGGCGTACACAAGATAAGTACTACCAATATTGCTGCTAATCGAACGCTTGTATAACAAAGAGCGTCCTTGTTTCTACTTCAATGCATCTGCCGAGGCACTCACTACTTCCAGGGTAAAGGATGGGTTATGAACACCCTCGCTACCATCACCTTCTATCAAGAAGTAGTTCCAACCAGCCTTGGCAATGAGCTGACCAGCATCCGAGGCAAGAAGTGTTCCGACTGAATTTCCACCCGAATCAAGTACATCAGTACCTCGTCCCAGGTTCACATGCTCGTAGACAACACCGTCAACGGTAATGTTCATCGCCTGGCGACCGTGTGACTCAGTGAGCTCCACTGCGGTTACCACGCTGCCATTGGTGATATTCACATCAGATTCATCTGGCCCCATCGCTATCAGGACTACCGTATTACCGGCACTGACTTGAGCCGCTACCTCCTGGGTGATCGCATCTTCAATGGCCAGCTCCAGTTCTTCCAGCCCACCGTGAACCGCGTCATCCAGCGTCCCGCCAGTAAAAGCACCGTGGCAACTGGTGCAGATGTCGCTGCTGGCTTCGAACGAATGGTTAGTTCCGGACCCATCGGCTGGTGGTTTACGGCTGAATTCCGGTGGCGCAGGCGACAGCACCATGTGACACTTGGTGCAGGTGTCCTCGATCAGGGAATGGGGGGAACGCTGTCCAACGCTAACAAAGTAAGCATTCTCTCCCATCAGCACGTCGGTCTGAGACGCCGTATGCGGCACTCTATCGTCGGTTACCGGCATCGCTTCGTCATTGCGCTCACCGTTACGCGAGTTGTGGCAAGTCATACAAAGAGCACCCCGGCCAGCACCAAGCACCTTGAATCCGGCAGGCAGCATGGACGTATTGCCATCCACGCGTACATTTGCCGTATTTTCCGGGCCCGTGGTCTTACCTACATCGTGCGGATCGTGACAGACTGCGCAAGTTACCGGTTCTGCCGTTTCAGCCGTCCAGGTGATCTCAGCCTCAATGTTTCCCGGATTGCCTTCCTCTAGCTGAGGAAGCCAGGCCAGAAATCCTTGGGCAACGTGACAACGCCCGCAACTAGCATTGGTAGCTCTCTCTACCGCCAGAGTATAGTCTGCGTGATTACTCTCTTCCCATTGCTGGAAACGACCGTGACGTGTTGGTTCGCCGTGACAGCTTGCACAGACATCAGAAGCCAGGCTTGTACGTGTATCAGCCTGTCCATGAGCCGCGGTCTGTTGCGGTCCATGACAGTTCTCACACTGAATGTTAGCCAGTCGAGCGACAGCTGGGTAATCGGCTAACATCTTAGCCCAATTCCCCACGGCCCCACTAGCACCCACCGTCCAACCTTCCTCGGCGATGATCTCATCCCAACCATCATTATCGGCCTCGGTGTCGTAGCCGGGGCTATGGCAGGTCGCGCACCTTACGGCCCAGTGATCATGAGGATCATCGATAGCTACGCTGACAATCTCCGCATGCCCAGAAGCCTTCCAGACTGAGAACTTGTCGGGAACGGCAGGATTGTCGTGACAAGCCGTACAGGCCTCGTCAGAAACTGGTTCTCCTTTCTCATCCTGTCCCACGATAACCCCCAGCCAGGTGCCAGCATATACATGAAGAGTGACCCCACTGTTCATTTCAGTTAGGGTGTATCTTCCGGCTACGTCCGGCTTGAAGGACGGATTCTGCACTGCAGAGTCATCCAGGAGAGCCTTAGAGCCCGACGGGAGTAGCAAATCCCAATCGTAGGCATCCTGGGTTTTCCCGTGCAGCAACACCGGCACATCTATGGGAACGTTCCGCACTCCAGTACTAACAGCATAGGGAAGATGAGCCATCACGCTCACCGTGTCGGTGTAGACCCCACTGGAAGTAGTCACCGCAACCTCGAAAGTGGCCTCTTCAGCCAACTCCAAGGAATGTGGGTTAATCCCCTGCACCATAAACCGATCAGGGGTCCGCAGATGGTGGAAGAGCTCAGTCCGGTAATCGGCCAGACCAGCCAGAATCACTGTCGCAGTCTGCGCATTCGCGTTCCTCACCGTTGCAGGCGTGCCCGAAATCTGGGTCCATTGATAACCGGTCACTGTCGATCCATCCCCAACCACAGCCGTAGCCTCCAGGGTCGCACTCCCACCAGGTGAACTTGTTTGGTCCTCACCGGCCTCTACCTCTACTGTAGGGACTTCCTCTTCATCGGCGGCCATAGCCACCGAGCTGACCAGCATGAGACCCACCAGAAGCGAGATAACCACCGCAAGGACAAGAAAACCCTTGCGTTTCATTCTTTTTCTCATATTTTTCACCTCCCTTCCTTTATCGAGAAATCAACTAATTTTCATGATTGAATCTCTATTCAAATAGAATCTTTTCTTATAAACGACCTTCTCTTTTGCTTCTACTCCCCTTGTCCCCCATCTCCCTTTCCTTGTCTGCCGTGTGTTCTGAATCGGCTCGCGAAGAACCAAGCACTGATACAGTTGGCTCCTTTTGGAAATCTGGACTCAAGCTTTCCAGCAGGTAATCACTTAGTAAGGATAGGGCCTCTTTAGCCCTGGAATCTCCCAATATTTCTAGGCAATCTCTTGCTGCATCAAGGTATTCTTTTGCTTTTTGCCATGAGTACTCAATTGCTCCATAATCTTTGAGTAAATTAATGATTTCTTCTCTATTCTTCTCAAAGAGACCCCTTGTTTTCTGCCCCTTCTCTTTGGATAGTTCTCTTGCCAGATAAATGAGAGGCAAAGTCATTTTACCCTGAACGAAATCCTTATAGGTTGACTTCCCCGTTTTGCCAGAAAGAGAAATCAAATCTAAACAATCGTCTATTATTTGGAAAGCTATTCCAAAATTTAGCCCATACTGGGCCAGAGATTCCTGAATTTGGGGAGAGCTTCCCGAAAGAACTGCCCCTACCTCACAACTGGCAGCTATGAGGCAGGCCGTCTTCTTTCTTATTATTTCCAGATAATCTTCTTCACTGAGATCAAGCTGAAAGGTCTTGCAGGTCTGGATTATTTCCCCCTCACACATCATCTCAGCGGCAAAGGAAACTATGGCCGATATTCTTGCCACCTCAAGTTGAGATAGAATAGAGAAGGCCTTGAAATACAAGTAGTCTCCGGTAAGAATAGCTGGTTCATTACCCCATCTAGCATTGATTGTAACTCTCTTTCTCCTTAGAGTTGCTTCATCTAAGACATCATCGTGAACTAAACTAGCAGTATGAATCAGCTCAAGAGCAGCGGCCGCAGGAATGGCCTTTTCATCCCAATGATTATTAGTCTTGGCAGAAAGTAGCAATAAAGATGGCCTCAGCCTTTTGCCAACATTGTCCAGGAGATATTCGTTAACCTTTAGAATAAACTTGTCTTCTGAACTGAGCAGTTGACTTCTTAGCTCATTTTCTATTCTGTCTAGTTCTTTCTTAATGGGTAAGTAAATTTCCTCGAGTCTCACTTGTCGCTCTCCCGCACAATCCTTTCGCTCTTTCGATTTAGGTAAATCTGCCAGTAAAAACAATACCTTCTCTGAAAATAATGAGCATAAGCTAAACAAATCATAAAGGCCATTCCTCCCCTGCATGTCTAATCTGCCTATGGCACTGAAAGCATTCTACCTTGTTTTCACTGGTATGTTTTAGGTGAAGGAAAGAGGTTTCATTGATTCTCTCCAGACGGTCGGGCTCAGAATGACAGAAAAGGCATTTCTCTTGATCAACCTCTCCTTCTCCTTTGATTGGTTCTTTGTGACAGTTAAGACAATTCATGCCCGCCTTTACGATTGGCTCATGATTGAATTTAACTTCTGTCATTTCAGCAAGAGCTGAATGACAGAGAGTGCACTCAGCTATCCCTTCATTGGGTTCCTCTTTTTTGAAATGGCAGCTGAAACAGGTTGAGGTGGCTACACTTATGTGCTCATCCTGAACTATCTGAGAGTGACAGCTGGTGCAGCGAAGTCTAAACTGACCCTTTAGAGTCTCAAAATGTGTTTCATGCTCAAAAGAAATACCTTTTTCAAAGTCTACTTTCTCCTCTTTTAGTTTCTCCTGGCTATGACAGCCTTCTCTTAAGCAACTCTCATCACTCACCTCGGTCTGATAGCTGGTAGGAAACTTACCGCTAAGATAGATGGCTGCCTCTATTAAACCATTGGCTTTTGTTTTAAGATAAGGTACCAGTCCAGGGTCAGAATGACACTTGATACAGTTGACCTCATTGTGGGATGAGGTCTCCCAATTCTCATAATAGGGCTTCATATTATGGCAGCTGGAGCAGAACTCGGGAGAAGAGGTCAGCTCGATGCCGACTACAACTACTACCCCAATGAAGACAGGAATCCCTATTGCCAACATGACCTTCCATGTCCTGAATCTTAAAGGAATCCTCCAATTAATTCCCATTAGGATTTTTACAGTTCCATCAATAAACATTATAACTTTTTTTACTAATCCAAGACCTAGTCCTCTTTTGACCGAACTCATTTTCACTCCTCCATTACGAAATCAAAACTCAAGAAAGAGATTACCAAAAAAATAGCATCAAAAGCAATGAGAAGCTTAAGCCAGGAAACCGTTTCTGCAAAGGGTCCTCCGCTCAGAACGTTGGCGGTGGATCT
Source organism: Candidatus Aerophobetes bacterium Ae_b3a (assembly GCA_005223095.1). Lineage (GTDB taxonomy): Bacteria > Aerophobota > Aerophobia > Aerophobales > AE-B3A > AE-B3A. Next base: position 531 of record NJBQ01000071.1, on the reverse strand, counting down.
CACCGCAGAAATTATTACCGGTACCATCACCGGAAAGAGCAGAAGAGGCAGCATTATTTCTCTGGTCCTGGTATTAACCGATATGGCTGAAAGAAGAGTCCCCACTGCAGCGAAGCCAAGCGTACTCAAGAAGAATATAGGAATTAGTTGAGGAATAAGATATAGAATATCAAAATCAAAAAAAACGGCAAAAACAGGAAAAATGATAGCCTCAACTACGAGCATAAAAATAAGATTAGCTAACATCTTACCCAGATAGATTGATCCTCTATCAATAGGTGAAAGCAGCAAACCCTCAAGGCAATGCTCATCTTTCTCAAAAATGAAAGATCGACTTAGACCCAGGACTCCAGCGAAAGTAAAAGCTACCCAGAGGATACCAGAGGATAATCTTTTAATATCTGTCTTTTCTCCCTGGAAGGAAAAATTGAATATCACCATTACCAGGAGAGTGAAGATAAACATTGAGGAGAGAATCTCTTTAGTTCGAAGCTCCAGAGTAAGATCCTTGCGGATAATCAGCCACACTTT
>NJBQ01000070.1 GCA_005223095.1 Candidatus Aerophobetes bacterium Ae_b3a | reverse complement strand
CATCCCAGTCTCCGGCAATGGGAGTATCTCCCGGTATTCCATAACAGAAAGGAGCAATATCTTGATAGCCAGAGGTGTTGCTGTTTCTTAAGTAAAACTTGGCCTGGGAGGACCTAAAGATACCTATAGTATCAATTCCATCTCCATCCCAGTCTCCGGCAATGGGAGTATCTCCCGGTATTCCATAACAGAAAGGAGCAATATCTTGATAGCCAGAGGTGTTGCTGTTTCTTAAGTAAAACTTGGCCTGGGAGGGCCTAAAGACTCCAATGGTATCACCAAACGCTTGAGCTGCAGATATGGTAAGAGTCACAGGTACTGTCTGTGGTGTATTGCTCGCTCCTGATGCTGATATGGTTATCGTAGCATTATGTGGTGCTGCACTTAGGCCAGATATATTTACAGACACTGTTACGTTATCCGTTTCCCCGGTCGAAGAGCCACTAGTTGGGCTTAAACTTAACCAGGTAGCATTATCACTGACACTCCAATTTAAGGTATCTCCTCCAGAGTTCCAAATGCCCAAGGTCTGATTTGCAGGATTAGAACCACCCTCGACAGCAGTGAAGCTAAAGCTTGTGGGGCTGTAGGCTATTGTAGAAGTCGGGGTCACTGTAATCGGGGTTGCATCCTGTCCATCCGAATCATTATTAACTGTGTTGAAATCTGAAACATTGAGAATCACACCAATCCAATAGTTACCTCCAGAGGTATCTGCCGGGATTGTAGGGGGTGAGCTAACATTTACCAGGACTGAAGACTTGGGTCCAAAGCTATATGTAAAATAATGGGTCTGTAGAGGGGTATCAGATGTTGAGATGTTGTCATTGGTGGAAAGATAAACAGTTACACTAACTGTGTCACTCCATGACGCCGAGGAGTAGTTATGGACTATGTAGTCCATTGACGACAGCTGGTTGCCCGCCGTGACAGTCCCAGGCGAGGCGTTAACGTCCAAGGGGATCAAGTCAAACGTCGACGGAGTATCGTCGGCGATAAAACTGTCTCTGATATGCCCGAACTTGGTCGATGTGATGCGTACGTCCCTTGTCCAAGTAGAGGTGCCATTGGAGAGCTCCGCGTATACATATCGGTTCCCACTGTCTATATGATGTGCTCCGCTCCCGCTCTGGCCGCCATAGGACCGTTTGTTGAACTTAACTTGATAGGTATAGGCGTCGTCAAAATATCCGTACCACCAGTACATGTACTGTCCATTGTAGGGCGACTCAGCCGGATATCCGGGGTTGTAAAAAGTATTTGCAGTAGAAGTAAAAAAGGAATCATCATTGTTATACCCGTAACCGTGCCAGCCGGTGAGGGCTCCCACTGGCCGGTCGAGATCGATCATCCCCATATCATGGTCCCAGTTCGCATCATTTGTCCACCCCGTCCAGGAATGAAGTTGCACTGCCGAGGCGTCCCCATAAGGACGGACACCATTCTCATAGCCGGGTACCACCACGATCGATGAGGCCCATGTTCCCCCATTGAGAACATCGTGGACACAATGCCCTGCCGTAAGCACATGTAACGGGTCTATTAAGACTCCTGACCCAACATAATTCCCGCTAGCGAAGCTCATATACAACTTGACGTTCACGCACCACGGATAATCCTCGGGATTCGATATCAAGGAAAGATCCGAGAAATTCAGCGGGCTTGGCTGCTCCTCACTCACGCCTGACTTTGCTCTTCCTCCTCTGCTACCCTTAACCCACGCCGTCAACGGCCCAGCTTTCTCGGGAATCTCTGAGATGACCTCTTCACCGGTGACCATATTAAAAGATACCAATCGGCTCTCGGGCTGAGTGACCATCACCGGTTCTGTCGGTTCCGGAATGGGCATAGGAACATAGGTCTCGGGGTGTTCGGGAAAATGACTATGCCACCTGGCCGGACCCTCGTCGGCTGGCAGACCCTCAATCGCGACCACCTCCTCAGTCACAACAGCCGTCACGGAACCAACCTCAGCGGTTTCGCCCGGTACAGCATTGCCGATAATGCCTACGGCAAAGATAGATAAGAATATTACCGAAGCGACTGTGACTCTTTTAAATACTCCTAGCTTTCCAGTCATCTTTGAATTCTCTTTTCGCTAGCGATTTTACCAGTCTTATGATGTCTCTCTTGGTATGCTTCGAGGTCAAGCTTCCCCTGTCGAACCACCTACCATTGGGATACGCTCTTCTTCATGTTACGAGTTATCGTTACTCCAGAAGTATCTTTTATCCTGAGTAGGATTAAGGATCGACATTTGAACAGCCTGTTTCACTTTGTAACCTTTAAGAACCAAATGTCTAAGCATTTTTATTTTTTCCCATTCGTAAATCCAGTCAAGTCTAACATCAAAATCATGGCTATTCCTATCGCGTATCTTCTTAATTTTCCCATTTTTCGAAACTTGCTCAAAAGGGCCAGTATGCTCTTAGGAAATCCCTCCAGGGCACAAGGGAAGAAAGAGGCCTGTTAGGGAGCTATTTTTGCCGCCAGATAAAAACAGAAAAGCTTAGGCAGAAAGAATTTTTTCCATAAGCTGAGCTGTTACTGTACTATTAAGATGTTAACCTTTCTTTCGTCAATGATTCTACCGCTCCTTGTCCTGGTTTTCATTTGTCTTAATTCCCCCGTTTAGTTAGCGCACATTCTTGGTTATACTATAAATGTTTATTATTGTCAAGCTCACAATAGGATATATAGTTTCCATCGATGATCTTATTCTTGCCGGAGTAAGATTAACAATGCGATATGGCTGATAGATTATTTTAGCTGTCTTTTGGCGATGGGAAATTAATCTTTGCATTTTTTTGACAAAAATTTTTTGTGTGGTATTATGATAGAGTAATATCTTATCCTTTAAACTAGTCCAGTGAGGCTGGTAAGGAGGTAAATATTTTGTTAAGGTGCAGAAGAGGTGTAAGATTAGGAGATAATAAGAGGGAACGGTTAGACGATTTGTATTGTAGAAGCTCTTTTTGCTGGGAAAGCAGGAAGAGCTTTTTTCACAAAGAGAAGGGAAAATACATAAATGGTTAGATTAATGAATGAAGAAGATATAAGGCGAGCTCTCTTACGTCTTTCTCATCAGGTTCTGGAGAAAGGCGTAGAGGTAGCTGACCTCATTATAGTAGGTATTCAGCGGCGAGGTGTACCTCTGGCAAAACGAATGAGTAAAATAATAGAAGAGTTCAAAGGGAAAAAACCTGGCACCGGTATTTTAGATATAACTCTTTATCGAGATGATCTTACTCAAATAGCCTATCAGCCTATAGTGAGAAGTACTGATATTCCTTTTTCTATTGACAATAAAAGGGTAGTTTTGATAGACGATGTTCTCTATACGGGGAGGACAGTTAGAGCAGCTATTGATGTGTTAATAGACTTTGGCCGTCCTCAAAAAATAGAACTAGCTGTTCTGGTGGACAGGGGTCATCGAGAACTTCCTATTCGGGCAGATTATGTGGGGAAGAATGTGCCTACTTCTTCTGAAGAAAGGGTGGAAGTAAAGGTTAGGGAAATAGATGGTCGAGATGAAGTGCTACTCCTCAAAAAGTCAGAGGTTGATATATAGTACAGAGTGGTCTTAAGACAAGTGCGGGGAAAAATGGCATCGGCAGGGAAAAATAAGATGAATTTTAATAGGAAAGACCTTTTAGGAATAGAGAGTCTAACCAAGGAAGAAATTCTATTCATCCTGGAAACAGCCAAATCTTTTCGAGAAGTTCTTGACCGGCCTATAAAGAAAGTTCCTACCCTACGAGGTAAAACAGTAGTCAATCTCTTCTTTGAATCCAGCACTCGAACAAGGATGTCCTTTGAGCTGGCTGAGAAAAGGCTTAGTGCAGATATTTTGAATTTTTCTGCCTCTACCAGTAGCTCGACTAAAGGAGAGACTCTGTTAGATACTGCCAGGAATATCCTGGCTATGAAGGTAGATTGTTTTGTTCTTCGGCATTCTACTCCGGGAACTCCCCATCTTCTAGCTAAGAAACTACCTGTCTCTATAATAAATGCTGGTGATGGAGCACATGAACATCCTACCCAGGCTCTGCTGGATCTTTATACTATTAGAGAAAAAAAGGGAAAGATAGAAGGGCTGAAAATAGCTATAGTAGGGGATATCGCCCATTCGAGAGTGGCGCGTTCTAATATATGGGGTATGTGTAAGTTAGGAGCTAAGGTAAGGGTTTGCGGACCCCCTACTCTTATTCCTCCCCTCGTAGAGAAAATGGGAGTAGAGGTCTTTTATTCACTGGAAGATGCTCTGACAGGGGTAGATATAGTAATGATGCTTAGAATACAGAAAGAACGCCAGAATAAAGGATTTCTCCCTTCTAATTCCGAGTATATAGATTTTTTTTCTCTCAATGAAGAGAAATTGAACCTGGCCCAGCCAGATGTTTTAGTGATGCATCCTGGTCCAGTGAACCGAGGGATAGAGCTGCCAGCAAGGATAGCTGATGGAGAAAAAAGTATCATTTTAGATCAAGTGACCAATGGTGTAGCAGTGAGGATGGCTGTATTATATCTACTCCTTGCTAAAAGATAGGAGAAGAAGATGCCCGAGGGGCTTTTAATCAAGGGAGGCAGAGTTTTAGACCCGGCCAGTAATCTAGATGAGATATGTGATGTGTTTATAAAGGAGGGCAAGGTAAGGAAGATAGCCAGAAATATTAATTTGTCTTATTCTGAATTGATTGATGCTTCGGATAAGATAGTTATTCCTGGACTTATTGACATGCATGTTCACCTCCGGGAGCCAGGCAGGGAGGATGAGGAGACTATCGAAAGTGGAAGTCGTGCTGCAGCGCGGGGGGGATTTACCACTGTCTGTTGTATGCCTAATACCGACCCACCCATTGATGATCCTTCTTTAGTGAAGTTCATATATGAGCAGGCAAAGAGTAAGGGAGTAGTAGAGGTTCTTCCGGTGGCTACTATTACTAAGAACAGAGAAGGAGAGGAATTATCACCTATGGGAAGGTTGAAAGAGGCGGGAGCTATAGCTTTTTCCGATGATGGGAGCTGGGTGACTAATTCAGCTCTTATGAGGAGGGCCCTGGAGTATGTGAAAATGCTTAGTCTTCCTATTATTTCTCATTGTGAGGACAAAAGTTTATCTGCTGAGGGGGTAATGAATGAAGGATATTTTTCCACTGTTAATGGTTTAGCAGGAATTCCTAGAGAGGCTGAAGAAGTAGCTATCTTTCGTGATTTAGCCCTGGCTAAAATGACTGATTCGTCTCTTCACCTGGCGCATGTTTCCACGGCTAATTCAGTTAGACTAATCAGGAAGGCTAAGAACACGGGGATAAAGGTTACTGCTGAAGTCACTCCTCATCATCTGGCTATTAGTGATGAAGGAATAACAGATTTCAATACTAATACCAAGGTAAATCCGCCTTTTAGAGGTAAGGAAGATATAGAACTGTTAAAGGAATCTCTCAGGGATAACACTATTGATGTAATAGCTACTGATCACGCTCCTCACACTGTAGAGGAAAAAGAAAGAGACTATGAAGAGGCTCCTTTTGGTGTCATTGGTTTAGAAACTGCTTTAAGTTTGGTGCTCAGAGAAGTGGTGGAAAAGAAGGTTCTATCTTTAATGCAGGCTATAGCCAGGTTAACCGTGAATCCAGCTCGTATTCTAGGGATTGATAGAGGAGAGATAAGGGAGGAGGTTAAGGCAAATATAACAATATTTGATCCAGGTAAAAGTTGGCTGGTCAGAGAGGAAGAATTTCTCTCCCAGAGCAGTAATTCTCCCTTCTTAGGATGGAAGTTACCAGGGAAAGTAGAATGGACAATTATAGGAGGAAAAGTAGTTTATAGGAGTGAAAAATGACAAAAAACGTACCGACCCGTGCAGAAGCTCTTGCTCTTCTAAAAGAGTATAACAAGACGGATAGCTTGCTCAAACACGCCCTTTGTGTTGAGGGTGTTATGCGTTATATGGCTAGAAAGAGAGGGAAGGATGAAAACAAATGGGGAGTCATCGGGTTAGTGCATGATCTTGACTATGAGCGCTTTCCCAGTGAGCACTGCCATAAGACAGAGGAGATACTTAGTGCACACGACTGGCCAGAGGAATATGTGAGGGCTATTATTTCACACGGTTGGGGAGTTTGTACAGATGTTGAGCCAGTTAGTGAAATGGAGAAGGTTCTTTATGCTATTGATGAGCTTACCGGTCTTATTACAGCCGTGGCGTTAGTACGTCCATCAAAAAGTGTTATGGACCTGCAGGCAAAATCAGTAAAAAAGAAGTGGAAAGATAAGAGATTCGCTGCCGGCGTAAATCGTCCTATAATTGAAAAAGGAGCCGAAATGCTCGCTGTTGAGCTAACCGAGCTCATTACCGACGTAATTATGGGTATGCGCGAAACCTCCCAAGGAAAGTAATGTTTGACACTCATGCTCATCTTGCTGATGGACGATTCAATAAGGACCGGGCTCAAGTTATTGAAAGGGCTTTGAAGGTAAAGGTCGAGGAGATTCTTTGTGTTTGCTGCAATGCTAAGGAGCTCGATGTTTTCTGGCAGGCTCTCAGTTCCTATCCATTTATCTGGCTAGCAGCAGGAATTCACCCTCACGATGCATCAAAATACAAAGAAATGAAGAAGATGCTCGTTCCGGCCTTAAAAACAAAAAGGTTCTGTGCTCTGGGAGAAATTGGTTTAGACTACCACTATATGAATTCACCTCCAGAAATTCAGAAGGAAGTTTTTAAAGCTCAACTCAAGTTTGCTCGAGAAAGAGACCTACCTGTTATTGTTCATACCCGCGAAGCAGGGGAGGATGTCTGGAGAATCCTTAAAGATGAAGCAATGGGGCAGGTAGTTATTCATTGTTTTTCGGGAGAGAAAAAAGAGTTAGAGAGATATCTTGAGTTAGGTTTTTATGTCTCATTCGCTGGAATGATAACTTTTCCCTCTGCCTTTAGTTTACGCAATCTGGTCTCGCTGGTTCCTTTAAATAAATTATTACTGGAAACGGACTGTCCCTATCTTGCCCCTCAGGCAGTTCGGGGAAAGCGCAATGAACCAGCTTTCGTGAAACATACCCTGGAGGAAATGGCTCGCATCCGCCACATCTCAGCAGAAGAGCTGGCCAGAGTCACCACTCAAAATGCCAGAATGCTATTTAGAATCAGTTAAGGGCAGTCTTTGATGGTGGAGATTACAATTTTTCTTCTCGTCAAGACAAATTCATCCAGGATCTTGCATAAACCCCGTTAGAAGTAAGTCGTCGGTAAGCCTACTAAAGTACCTAACCAAGCAAATGCAGTCGACGCAGTAAACTGCGCGGCTGATTTGCGGCCACTGGGGATAAGAGCATGAAACGATATCAAGACGAGGTTCAGGAAGAAATCCTCACTGTCTTTCCAGGAGAAACAGGTGAGCTCTTTTATGAGCTTTGGACCAATGTCGCTCACCTGCACTTGAATTGGAAAAACTATCGGTCTCTGTTCGGTACATCTGAGCGCATTGAGCTTCTAAATTGGGCAGCATCCTCATTCTTTGGCTTGCTAGACGGCATCCTTCGCAACGATGTAGTGCTGGCGATCGCTCGGCTCACGGATCCTCCACAGTCTGCTGCGAGGAAAGATAATGCGTCTTTGGCTCGTTTGATTGTCATGTTAACGTCTTTTATAGACACGACTGTAGCTGACGAATTGCGGTTAGAATTGAACGATCTTCAAGTCTATTGTAAGCCAGTACGACAGATTCGTAACCGCCTTCTCGCGCATGACGATCTTGCAACCGCCCTCCAATACCACTCTGACCCGCTACCCGGTATCAATCAAGCTTTTATTGAGGGAGTTTTGGAAAAGATTCGAAAACTTCTGGGCGATATCGAAGAACGCTTCCGTGGATCACGAACATCGCACCAATATGTCATCTCATCTGATGATGGAGAGTCCTTGATCTTTGCTCTGGAAAGTGCACGCGAGCACGAAAAGTGTCATCAGAGAGAATTCAATCAGAAGTATGGGATCAATAGAACCAATGAATAACTGGCCGCATAGCTCGCAGTCGATGGAGCGGACGCTTCGCACCATACAGCAAATTTGCGGTTTCTTCCGCCGCTTATCTGCAGGCCCGTTAGTCCAACAAAATGATTGAATTCAGACAAACGAATGAATTTGAACGTGGAATTATCTGCAAACTCCTTTGTGAAAGCTATGCAGAATTATTAAAGGCAAAGCCGGACCATGCGGAGAAGTATAAGGCCAATTGGAAGAAGGCAGATCATGACACCTTTGATTATCCAGATTCTATTGGTCGATGTGTGCTGATTAGTACACTTAACGATGAGCCTATCGGTTTTATGTCTTGGGACCCGAGAAGAACACCCGAGGAAGGCGCTCTAGTGGACGTTCCTATCGTTGCGCTACTGAGTTTTATCGTTAGGCGTCAGATATTGAAATTGGAGGAATAAAATGAATGAAAAAGAGGAAAAACAGGAAAGAGCAGAAGATATCAGTAATTTAATCAATGAGTTTTGCAATCGATACTTGAACGATGACTTACAAGGCTATGCAATGAAACTTTTAGAAAGATTGACTAGAAAAAGAACTTATTCCATTACATCCGGAAGGATTGAGATTTGGGCTTCTGCAATTATTTGGGTTATTGCACGACTCAATTTTCTTTTTGACTCTCAAAATTCAAATAATATTTCGACAGACACTATATGTGATTTTTTTGATACCAAAAAATCCACTGTTGGGAATAGAGCAACAGATATTGAAAAAGCCTGTAAGATACGGATGGGAGAGGAGGGTTTATGTAACTCAGAAATATCCGATTCTCTATCTTTTGTCCAATTACCAAATGGGATTGTTCTTACAAAAAGAATGGCAAAAGAGGCTGGATTATTATAATAAAATGCCTAACAAAGCGGTACCATCTTCTGGATTCGTGTCCTTGACTTACACAAATATATGTGTTATATTTTGTGTAGAAGGAGGTGTAAAATGGCAACGAATTTGGCGTTAGATGACAAACTAATCATGCAAGCTCAAAAGGTTGGATATCATAGAACCAAAAAGGAAGCGGTAACAGCTGCCCTGAAGGAGTATGTCGCACACAAAAAACAGCTGATGATCAGAAAATCATTTGGCACAATTGATTTTGATAATAATTATGACTACAAAAAGGCAAGAAATCGATGAGGGTATTAGTAGATACCTGTGTCTGGTCTCAAGTCCTACGACATAAAAATCCTAACCTAGAACTAACAAAAAAAATGGAAGATCTTATCAATGACGGCAGAGTTTGTATTATAGGTCCTGTAAGGCAAGAACTCCTTTCAGGAATACCAGACATAAAACAATTCAATCAACTAAAAGAATTACTCTCCTCTTTCGAAGACATTCCTCTTAAAACAGAACATTTCCTGAAAGCAGCCGAATTCACAAACACATGCCGCAGCAAGGGAATTCAAGGCTCAACTATAGACTTCTTAATTTGCGCTGTGGCTCATTCAGAAAATCTTATGATTTTTACAACGGATAGCGATTTTGAAAATTACAAAAAATATTTATCAATAAAATTAATAAAATGATACTCTAACAACTCACTCCATCTGACCCTTCGTCACGGCTAACCGCTCTTCAGGGCAGATGAACTCAAGTGTTACTTAGAATAAGAAAACTTGACGAATATGTATTAATGATGCATAATAATACATATCTTATTGCATACATTGGGAGGTGTGGAGCATGAGAACAACCTTGAACATTGAAGACAAATTAATTGATAAAGCTTCGAAGTTGACGGGTATCAAAGAGAAGACCTCTCTGGTCAGACTTGGATTGGAAGCTCTGATCAGTCGCGAAAGTAGCAGAAGGCTGGCGAAACTTGGAGGGACTGAGAAGAGGCTGAGAGTAATACCTCGCAGAAGACCAGGGAATAGTTTAGATGGTTCTCATTGATACTTCTGTATGGGTGTCTCACCTACGAGAAAGCCATCCAGGGATGGTATTACTGTTGAATGACGGTGATGTTGTGTGTCACCCTTTTATCATTGGGGAACTCTCATGTGGGAATCTCACGAATAGGTCCGAGATATTGTCGTTGTTGCACTCATTGCCGATGGTGGATCAAGCTGAGCACGAGGAAGTGCTGCAATTCGTGGAAATCAATGATTTGATGGGGAGGGGCCTCGGCTATGTTGATGTAAATCTGCTTGCCTCGGCTGTTCTATTTGGGGCTTCGATCTGGACACTTGACAGGAAACTTCGGGTAGTTTCCTCAGAGCTGGGTGTGTGTTACAGCCGGTAAGGAAGACAACAAGGCGCTGCACCTACCTGGGGGAGCCGCAGCTTTGACGATGGAGCGCACGCTTCGCATCGTACAGCAAGCGGCTGAAGCGGACTTCAGTCGGCGCAGGGAAGATCGCGGTTCCTTATGCCGTCTATCCGCAGGCCTGTTAGATGAAAAAATATAGAAATATGGTATAATATAAATATGAAAGTATTAAGAGACAAAGCACGCCTAAAGAAAATGTCAAAAATTGATGACCCTTTTGTCGCTATATCTCCACAAAAATGTATCGCCTTTATATGGGAGCTCACAGCTGAATTATGGTCATTGAGAGGATCTCCATATGTTGAACGAAGACTACAAAGAAATGTTACAAATATTATTAAACAATAAGGTGAAATTCCTTATTGTTGGTGCGTATGCGATGGGAGCACAAGGTTATCCTCGCGCAACCGGAGATTTCGATATATGGGCTGAGTCATCATCTGAAAACTCAAAAAAAATATACCATTCGCTTGTTAAATTTGGCGCTCCTCTCGAACAAATAAATCCAGAAACTTTTACTGAAAAAGGGGTTATCTTTCAAATAGGCGTAGCTCCCCGACGAATAGATATACTAACCCATATTGATGGCGTTGAGTTTAATGAAGCATATAAGGATAAAGAAGAAATTGAAGTTGAAAACATCAAAATCCCTTTCCTTTCCAAGGAAAATCTCATCAAAAACAAAGAGGCCACCGGCAGAGAAAAAGATAGGTTAGATGCCAAATATTTAAAGAATAGTAAAAATGTCTGACAACTCACTCCATCTGACCCTCCCCACGCGCTGCGCGGTTCGGGCAGCCGAGTTCGAATGTTAGGTTTATTCCAAATGTCTTTGGGTAATGTGCTTGCTAAGAACCAATGACATTTGTCATTTCGCACCTAACTTCGCCAGCGATCAGCCACTTCGGTAGCCTGCCATACGGTACATGCAAAAAGCGCACGAAAGAATACTCGCCATCCGTGGCTGGCAACTTATCTATAAGTAATCTGAAGAAGTTTTAATTTTATTCTTATTGCTGTTAACATTTTTTGCAAAATATTAGCAAAATAAGCATAAAATTTGGTTGACATATCGATACTCTGTCTGTATGGTAGAACTACGTATAACAATATGTTGGGCGGCTATCGTCAAGGGATGGAGATGGCGGATTATAGCAGGTTGTTACCCCAGGCGATTGGCCTTATCGGTGTAGTTGTTCTCATGGTAGGCTGTGCTTGTGTAGCACCAACCTCGACCCTGAGACAGACTCTATATTGGCCCAGGGAGGAAAGTAAATTGGAGCAAGTCGGATATCCAATCTCAGCGATCCCATTTACCGAGATCCAGTTGAGCGATAGTTTTTGGTCTAAGCGAATCAGCACGAACCGGACAATTACGATCCCCTTTGGTTTTAAAAAGTGCGAAGAGGAAGGGCGAATTCGGAATTTTGCTCGAGCCGGTGGGCTGTTGGATGGTGAATATGAAGGACTTATGCCCTTTGATGATACGGATGTATACAAAATCATAGAAGGTGCTTCCTATTCCCTCCAGACACATCCAGACAGTGAGCTTGATCAATATGTGGATGACATCATTGCGAAAATCGCTGCAGCGCAGGAGAAAGATGGGTATTTGACGACCTGGAAATCGATTGATCCGAACAGCACACCCTCCTCCTGGGTGGAGCCGGGGCCACGCTGGCATGATTTAAAGTTAAGCCATGAACTGTACAATGCAGGCCATCTGTACGAAGCTGCTTATGCCCATTACAGAGCTACCGGCAAGCGAAATCTTCTCAATATTGCTTTGAAAAATGCCGACCTTATTGCCGATACATTTGGCCCGGATAAGCTACTTGCACCTCCCGGACATCAAATTATCGAAACCGGACTGGTCAAGCTGTACAGGGTCACTGGCCAAGAAAAATACCTGGACTTGGCCAAATTCTTTTTAGATCAACGTGGCAATTCAGAGGGATATAAACTGTACGGTAGTTACAGCCAGGATCATAAGCCGGTTGTTGAGCAGAACGAAGCCGTCGGGCATGCGGTTAGAGCGGCCTATATGTATTCGGGTATGGCCGATATCGCAGCACTCAGGCGTG
>NJBQ01000069.1 GCA_005223095.1 Candidatus Aerophobetes bacterium Ae_b3a | reverse complement strand
GATATAAAAGGTATTGAGGGAGAAAAGAGGTTGTTATAATGGGTAGTCTAATAATTCATGAAAGACCAAGTTTGGAAGCTCCCCGTATGATTATAGGCTTTTCGGGGTGGATGGATGGGGGAGATGTCTCTACCGGGAGCATAGAATATCTAAAGAACAAGCTAAAAGCAAATAAGTTTGCTGAGATAGAGCCGGGAGAGTTTTATATCTTCAATTTACCTGGAGGTATGGAGCAAGTAGCCCAATTCAGACCCTATACTAAGATAAGGGACGGTTTATTGATTGACTTTGAATATCCCAGGAATGAGTTTTTCCTAGACCAGAAAAGTAGAGTAATACTTTTTTCAGGTAAAGAGCCAAATCTTAGATGGGATGAATACGCAAATTGCATATTTCAATTAGCCGAAGAATTTGATGTGAGAAAGATATATTTTGTTGGCAGTTTTGCCGGGGCAACTCCTCATACCAGAGAGCCGAGAATAACATGTTCTTTTTTTGGTGAAGAGCAAAGGGTGAGCCTTAAGGAACAGGATGTCAGATTTACCAATTATGAAGGTCCAGCCAGCATTGCCACTTTACTAAATAAATTTTCAAAGGAAAAAGGAATAGAGATGGCCAACTTGGTTGCCGAAATACCAGCCTATATACAGGTAAGAAATCCGCGAGCCATAGAAGCGGTAATCAAACGGTTAGTGAGAATATTGGATTTAGATATTGATTTAAACGACCTTCATAGGGCTAGCCTGGAATTCGAGAAGAATATAGATAAAGCTTTGCTGAAACAGCCAGTACTGACCGAGCAAATAAAAAAACTAGAGGATAACTATGATAGTGAAACTTTCGGTACTGACGAAAATTTCGAGAATTGGCTCAAACAACAGGGTATTGATAAACTGTGAATTACTCAGACCTACGACCTGCACGGGCGTAAAGAGGCCTCGCTGGGAACATATCAAACCTAAGTGAATATTCACTTTTATGAATATTAAGGAGGATTTAGATGGAGAGAAAAGGCATAGTTACAGAGCATGGTAATCCAGTTACGCTCATCGGTTCGGCACTGAAGACTGGCGATAAAGCTCCTGATTTTGCGGTTCTTGATGGGAATTTAAAGGAAATAGGATTGAAAGATTTTACTGGCAAAACAAAGGTTATCAGTGTAACGCCCTCTCTTGATACGCCCGTTTGCGATCTTCAGGCAACCAGATTCAACGAAGAGGCCCAGAAGCTGCCAGATGACGTCGTGGTATTGAATATAAGTATGGACCTTCCCTTTGCTATTTCCAGGTTTTGCACAATGAAGGGAATAGATAAGGTTAAGGGCTTTTCAGATCATAGGGAGGCATCCTTTGGTATCTCTTATGGGGTTTTGATTAAAGAGTTGAGACTACTTGCTCGTTCTATATTCATCATCGATAAAGATGATAGGATAAAGTACATAGAGATTGTACCTGACATAACCCATCATCCTGATTATGATAAAGCAATTGAAGTGGTAAAACAATTGATTACCTAAAGAAGACAGAAGCGTATGAAAGCTTCAATCAACGAACCTCAAACTGGATATTGGTATGGCTGATATCAAACTCATTGGCCACTAACTGATTTATCTTTTCTAGTATCTTGTGACTTTGGTTGACCGTAATGTCCTCAACAATGACATGGGCTGTCATAGCGTACATGTGAGAAGTAATTACCCAGACGTGAACGTGGTGTATTGCCTTTACACCCGGGACTCTTCTTTTAATAAAGCTTACCATTTCATCAATATCTACATGCTTGGGTGTTGCCTCTAAGAGAATATTGGTGGATTCTGCCAGGAGTTTTCCTGCCCATATCAAAATTAAGATGCAGATGAGAATGCTGACCAGAGGGTCAATCAGGAAATTGTCAGTATAATAAATAATCAAGCCTCCTAGGACTACCGCAACGGAAGAAGCCGTATCACCGATAAGGTGAAGAAAAGCACTCTTCACATTGATATCTTCCCTCCCTATTCCGTGCAGGAGGAAGATTCCTGCTCCATTGGCTGCTAAGCCGAGAATGGCTACAAGGAGCATTTGCAACTCGGCTACTGGCTGAGGAGAGATGATTCTGAAGATGGCTTTATAAAAAATGAAGGCGGTGAGAAACAAGAGTACTATCCCGTTGACAAAGGCGACCAGTATCTCTGCCCGATAAAAACCGTAGGTTTTCTCTTTAGTAACCGGCCTGGCAGCCAGAACAATGGCAAAGAAACTCATCCCCAGGGCAAAAAGATGGGTAAGCATGTGTCCGGCATCACTGAGAAGAGCAAGACTATTGGTTAAAAAACCTCCTACCACTTCTATTCCCATCACTATGGCGGTGATGATAATAACCATCTTCAGTCTGCTTACTTTGAATGATCTCACTTCATCTGGCGACTGAGAGTTTTCTTTAAGATTACTGCTTGCACATGCCAGTTCTTTGTGCAGCAGCGACAATTTCTTTTTTTTGAAAAAAGAGGTCATTTATATCCTCTCTTTAAGGGTAGTCCGATATTTCTCAGAGTTTTGTCTTAGAGTGACTTTTGCTCACCCGTAGGGAAAATCTTTCGTTTCTCCATCTTAGTAGAAAACTTAATGATGTCAAAAAACTACCTGGGGGGCCTCATCTATAAATGAATATCCTAGGCTTGCAAATAGTAGTATTGGCATCTGAATCCCTGTTAAGAACATCCCCCTTTATGTTTGGTAAGGTGAAAAACTTGCCTAATCTAAGATATTCACTAATATAATGGGTGAGTATAATCATAGGAGGCAAAGGGCATTATTTTACCATACTGACAATGAAGGTACTGGGTTTGTTTGGCAGTCCCCGGCGAGGAGGCAATACCGACCTTTTGCTGGAAGAGATGCTTAGGGGGGCTCAAAGTCGGGGCGCTGAGATTGAGAGGATTTTCCTTTCCGATTGGGACATCTCTGGCTGCCGGGAATGCCGAAGATGTGAGATTACTGGGAATTGTGTCATTCAGGATCAAATGCAGAAGCTCTATCCTAAACTTTTGCAGGCAGATTATATTATCCTGGCTTCACCCATTTTCTTTTACGGAGTTACGGCCCAGGCAAAGAGAGTGATAGACAGGTGCCAGGCACTCTGGGCCAGAAAGTACATTTTGAAAAAAACATCAGTACAAGAAGAAAGCGCCAGAAGAAAAGGATGGTTTCTTTCCGTGGCTGGCTCCCGGGGAGAAAAGGTGTTTCAGGGGGCAATCCTTACGGTTAGGTACTTCTTTGATGCCTTGAATGTTGAGTATGCTGGTTCGCTCACTTTTCGCGGAATCGATGGCAAGGGAGCAGTCAGGAAGCACCCTAACGCCCTCAAGGAAGTTTTTAAAGCTGGCCGGCGGATGCTCATATAATAAAGACTCACCGTATAGAGAGGGCGTAGCACGGGGGTCTTACGGCAGCGTCTGAGTTGCTATAACACGGATGGGGAGTGGTTAATTATCAAGGCATCGGCGTTAAATCTGGATTTAGGCTTGGGAGAAGTTTCCTGGTGAAAGGTGCAATAGCTACAGGAGCTAGAATATGAAAGAGGCGGATCATTTCAGGATAATCCATCGAGTTATAGTAGTCATAATTGGTCTAGCCCTGCTCTATTGGATTGTTGAATCAGTTGTAGGTACTTTTGTGATGCATGAGGGTAGTTTTCTCCAACAAATATTCACTCCAGGAATTCATGAGCTCTGGATGCGTGCGCTGGTTGTGGGCATTATCATTTTTCTAGGTATCTATAGGCGTATCACTCTTACCAAGCGCATACAGGCGGCAGAGGCTCTGTTCGAGAATGAGGAGCGCCTGAGGACGATATTCGATTCTACTCAATCCGGAATTGTGATTATTGATGCCAGTACACACGTTATTAGGGATCTTAATCCAGCTGCTGCCAAAATGATCGGTGTTGCGAGAGACCAGATTTTTGGGAAGATTTGCCACAGGTTTATATGCCCGAACGAAGAAGGTGAGTGTCCCATCAGCGACCTTGGCCAGACCTTGGACGACTCGGAGCGCGTCCTTGTGAAAGCCAATGGCCGGACTATCCCCATCCTCAAGACAGCGACTTCTACGTTCATTGATGGGCATGAACATATAGTAGAAAGCTGGATGGACATCAGTGAACGCAAGAAAATGGAAAGTGAGCTTGAGAAAAAGGCCCACGACCTGGGTGAAAGAGTTAAGGAATTGGAGTGTCTCTACGGTATATCTAAGGTTATTGAAAAGCCGGGTGTTTCCCTGCAGCTAATATTGAAGGGCGTAGTAGCTCTTATGCCTCCTGCTTGGCAATATCCAGAGATTACTTGTGCCCGGGTCATCCTTGACGGACGGGTTTTTAAGAGCGCCAATTTTAAGAAAACTGGCTGGAAGCAGGTGGCCAATATGACGGTGCACGGCAGACAGGCCGGCACTGTGGAAGTCCACTACTTACAGGAAAGATCCCAGAGAGATGAAGGACCATTCCTGAAGGAGGAGAGAAACCTGATTGAAGCCATTGCCGAGAGATTAGGAAGGGTTGTGGAGCGGATGCAAGCTGAGGAGAGAATAGAATACTTGAGTTTCCATGATGTACTTACCGGCCTTTACAATCGTAGATTCTTCCAGAACGAACTTGAGCGTCTGAGTCATTCCCGCTATCTACCGATTGGTATTGTCATGGCAGATATTGATGGCCTGAAAAGAGTTAATGACACCCTGGGACATAAGACAGGAGATAAGCTTTTGCAAGAGGTGGCAATGGTTCTAGAGTCTGCGACAAGAAAAGAAGATGTCCTGGCCAGAGTCGGAGGAGACGAATTTGCGGTAATCTTGCCTGGTATTGATGCGAAAGAGACCGAGCTATTTTCCGCCCGGATTAGAAAGGCTTTTGATGAACAAATGAAAAAGAAGAAGCTTGATGCAGGGATATCTATAGGATTTGCCATTGGAAAGGACAGAGATACTAGTTTGCATATGGTATTGGCCCGGGCGGACCAAGATATGTACCGGGCTAAGAAGCTCAAGAAGAGCAAAGCAGCAGAATTGTGAAATAATCCCCCTGGGGCTGAAAGAATACAATCTATTAGCGACGTCTGAAAACAGATACATCCCCTTGTATAAGGACTGGGTAGAATCCAGGCAGGTGTCCGTCTATAACTTGCGGCCAAGCACCGGCAATCCTATCCTTGTTTGGGTCGGCATAGACAACTACGTACTCGACGAAAAGAGAAGGCTGGCTAAGTGCACTACCGAACTCGTAATTATAGGGGAGAATATACCTTTGGGGAACCCCATCAAGGGCAACAATGGAGTATAGCTGAGCATCGTCAAGAAGCACTTTTTCTTTTGTTTTACTCACAATATTAACGATTTCCTGATAGGGAGCCACAAGCGAAATAACTTCACTTCCCAGCACAATGCGGGCGAAGAGCTGCTCTTCCCGGTCGGGGCTCTTCCAAGCGGCCCACCAGCCCCAAACCAATGCGACAACTAGCAAAAGAGGAATGATTTTTTGGACTATTCTCTGTCTAATTTGGGGAATGAAAATTGCGGCAAAGAAAAGAAATAGACTCAGCCTGAACACAGACGGGTGAAAAAGGCCCAGGTAAACCTCCAGAAGGAGTAAGCAGAATGGTGCAAGATAGATGAGCGTGGAGGGCCCTATTCCGACTAAACGTCCTTTTTTGCCGGCGAAGGGAAGTGAAAAATAGTAAAAGAGCGCAAAAGGCAGCGACCAAATCAATACAAAAGACAAGGAGGCAAATATTTGACGCTTAGTTTGGGCCATAAATGGGGTGAATCCCCTTAGAGCAAGAAAGTATGAATATGGACTGTGCAAGAAACGCAGCGGGTCTCCTGTAAAGATCCAATTGAGGTAAATCCAGGCTGCGAAGAAGAAGAGCGCCGGAATAGTAATAACCAATGCTGTAGAAAGGAAGTATCCACGATTCTTCAGACCGATTATGGATAAGCAGATAACAACATAATAGGGCAGGAGAAACATACTCTCGTAGCCTGCCAAAAAACAGAGGCCATAAGTAATTCCAAATAAAAACAGACGTTGGGTGTAGCGTAGTTGATGAAATTGCAGTAATAACAAATTAGCCAGGGTAAAAAGGGTGAAAAAAAGGACTATGGCAGGTTTTTGGGTTACCAAGAATAGTACAGGGAAAGAGGTGAGAAGGATAATGAGAAATAAGACTTTGGTAATGGGACTTACGTGTGGGGCACGGCCTAGCCAAACCATGAGCAAAGTACTGAGCAAAGCACCAATGAGTGCTCCTCCCGTGAAGGGATAAGAGGGCAAGAAGGTCATCAAAGATGAGAGAGGAGGATAGACCAATCCCGCATTTTCAAGTCGCGGCGGGTCACCCTTAATGGCCAGAAGGGCTTTCTCCGCATAGAACAGATTGTTTTGCGAGATAAAGCCAGCTCGCTGAGCTTGTAAGCCTATCCAGAAGTAAAGACTAAAAAATATCAGAAAAAGTAAAATTACGCTGATTTTTCGAAACACAAATTGAGTCCTCTGGGCTTATTTAATATTAAGTTCTACCTCAGTGATTCCGTGAGTTGTCTTCTCCCAGTAGAACGGCTTAGTGAAAAGCTGCCATACTGCTCGCCAACTTCCTACTGAACCCAGCAGCCAATAGATAGGGCTTGCAATCGCATACGGCGTCAAGGAGTAGAACTTACGCTTGAATACAGCTATCATAGATAGATATATACCCAAAAAATTTCCTATCAGAAGGTTAAATGTTCCCACGTACAAAAGTACTCCGGGGAAGATTGGTTCTAGTGCTGTTGTTCCTGTAATTAGCCAGTATGCGAAAACAGCCCAGAGAATTGGTGCCACAAAGTTTCCCGCCACGCTTCCACCAATAAAGATCTGTAGGGTGAAGAACCCTTTGGGGCCCACCTTACGCAAAAACCCCAGCGGATGCCTATTGTGCACCAAGAAAGTCTGAGCATAGCCTTTTTGCCAGCGGGAGCGTTGCCTAATCCAGCTCCCCACTCTCTTGTTAGCCTCTTCGAAGGTAGTCGAATTAAGGATGCCTACCCGATAGCCCCGACCACATGCTCTTATGCCAAGATCAGCATCTTCAGTGACATTAAAAGGGTCCCAACCACCTAACTCTCGTAATTTGTCAGTAGGAAAATGATTCGACGTTCCCCCCAGAGGAATTGGTAGCCCTAGCCGATCGAGGCCAGTCAGCATATAGTCATACCAGTAGGAATATTCCAAAGTGAACATCCTGGTGAGGAAATTCTCATCACGGTTGAAGTAGTTCAAAGCCGCCTGAAAGCAGACGTAGTAATCGGGGTATTTTTTGAACGCCGCAACCGCTTTTTTCAATTGGTCCGCTTCTGGAACGTCTTCAGCATCATAAATCGTCACATACTCACCTCGCGCAAATGCAAGACCGTAATTACAGGCTTTTGGTTTGGTTTGAGGAGAACTTGCTGGAATAGTGATAAACCTAATGTTTGCTGGAGGATGCAATGTCTTAGCTTTTTCCATAGTCGCTGTGTCTTCTTCTTCCAGCAGGAGTAAAATGTCGAGTTTCTCGGAGGGGTAGTCCAGGTTTTCTAGACTTTCAATGAGCCGTGGGAGGACTTGCGGCTCTTTGAATAGTGGTACCAGAACTGAATATATGGGTAATTCTTCTGTTCTGAGTGCCTCAACCTCCTCTTTGCTCACTGCTCCCTCGAGCTCATGCTTCGCACCTACCATACTGAGGAGGAATTTGAAAAGGACTTGAGCCAGGTAAAAGAAGTTGACTACCGCCATAAAGAACGCAAAGGCGGACATAGGGGCACGAAATATCCAGTATAGGAAAAGCGCCAGCGCGGAAAAGCCAGCCAGTACTTGCAATGGCGTAAAGACTGTTACAGATGACTCAGCGGGGCTGCGATAGAATAATCCGCTCACCGCTTCTTCAAGAATGTTTTCCTTGAATGACCACTCAACAAGCATGATGATATCGAGCTCCGTGGCAAGGAGTTTCTTAATAAGAGTCGGGCGCAACACTTTTTTGGCGATAGCGTCGATTTCGGAATCTTGCAGATGAGGTGTAAGCAAAAGGAGCTCACCGTTTTCTTGTTTAAGAGGAAAGAAGAGCTTTTTGTTCAGGAGGCTGGGTGAGAACTTTTGGGCTATTCTCCTATCGCCCATTTCCATGAACTCCCGTAGATTTCCAGAGACGTATTCGACGCCCAACTGCTCTGAAAGTACTTTATAGAGAGTGAGCCTTCCCACGTATCCCCGGGATGCCAGAATCTCACCCAGAGGGCTGCCGGTGGAGCGCTGCTGCTCAAGACCCGCTGTCAGTTGCTCTTCGGTAATTAGGCCGCGGCTCACTAAGAGCTCCCCCAAACGCTGATAATGCTTCATAGCTGTTTTCTCACTTGTTTAACACGGGCTAGTCTGTGGTAGATGAGCCAGGCACCGACCGCAAGAAGAGCCAATAGTACCAGAAAAATCAGTGTCCGGTACCGCTGATAATAGTACCAGGTACTTCTCTCTGATGTTCGAATTCTAAGCTGCTTACCTACGTCGAAACTCACTAAATTACCATCTTTAAAGAAAGCGACGTTGCCGCGTAAACGGCGCATAGAATCCAGGCTACGCAGTTCGTATGCCAACTGAAGTATGGGAAAGAGTTTGTTAGTCATGGTCTCTATTCTAGTGATATCTTGTTGCGGGCCAACTATGCCCATTATATTACCGCAAGCATCTTGACGAATAGCAAGGTTAAATCGAGCGATAAGTGGTTGGTCATCCCTGAGGTAGAGTTCAGACTCATCACCAGCACTGTTCTCGTCCAGCATAGCTGCACGGAGCATTCTTGATACCAGGTCTTGATAATTCTTTCTTATGACTTCTTTTATTAGGCTATCATTCATAGTCCTGTTTTTGCCGTAGATAGCGATTTCGACGAATTTATAGATGAAAGTTTGTGAAGGATCTCGGTGGGAGTTGACCCTGAGTAGAAGCGTACCCTGCTGGCCATCCTTAGTAAGTAGGGGAAGTTCGTATCTAGCTTCTTCTTCGTCCATCTGAATTTTTTCGAGCTGTTCCTTTACTAAACCCTGATACTGCTCGTTTATGAGCTCTTCCAGTAAGTTGTGGCCCATTATCTCATCTTTTCCGTAGTCGGTAATTTCCGTTACTTTAGAATTCCAGTAATTGATACGCCCACCAGCATCGAGACCAAAGATGGGGACATCAGCCGTATCAATGTATGTATCCCATTCCTCTCGCCAATATGAGCCGATAGAAACGGCGGGTCTTTTCTTGTAAGAGAATACCTGAAGTATTCCCAGCTGGTCGTTTAGGTCAGCACTAAATACTTCTCGATAAGTCAAGGGGTTATAAAGGGTTATTTGTTCGGTTTTCGTCTTCACTATCGGTTCAAATTGGTCCATTTCTGCAGCAGAAATAGCAAATAAGTAGTAATCGGCCGTTTTATCTTTTATGTCTTCGGGGTGTGCTATCTCCACATTGACCGGTTCTCGGTCCATTTGTCTAAAAGAAGCCAACAAATATGCGGCTGCTTGCAGATAGTCACAATAACCAGGGTCTTTCTGGCTCGGCAGGACGATTAGTCCTTTACCAAGCAAACTGGTTGGCAAGCTCTGAAAGCCCAGGTACTCATCCTTACGATATCCCGAGACTTCCAAATAAGACTGATTATCAATCCATCCCTCAAAGGGGCTAGTGCCAGCCAGGCAGTTGCCCACCTCAGGATAGTAGGCATAAGTCACGTCTAAGGTATTCTCTCGACTAACGGTATGGGCCGGAATATCCATAGCTAGTCCGTTTATTGTGCCATTTTGGGATAAAGGCAGGGCCTTGATGAGCAATCCGTTCAGATGTACCTTGATGAAGCTTTGCGTCTTAGTATCTGGCTGAATTGGTGTGTATCGTCCATATAGAACTAATCGCATACTCCTTGGAAACCCACCCAAATCAGATGCGGTAAAGTAGTAACTCACGGTGAGGTCGCCTATTCCGCTAACCGCCAACGGCCCATATCCAAGTTTCGCCAAGGTTAGGTTGGCGCCAGAGGTCGGAGCTTCCTCAACTATTCCTATAGTGACCGCGGGAACTAACAAAAGGTCTCGCCAGGAAGAAATAAACGCATCGATACCTCCGGAGGAGATGTGCAACTGTCCCTGTGAATCAAGGTAAAGATCGTCTCCGCTTCCTTCAACGTAAATTCTTCGTACCTGCAGGTTATCCTTATTTAGAGGGCCCTGTCCAAAAGGAAATATCTTGAGAAGTACTCCTCTGTCACGGAAATACCTTTGTAGAAAGGTAAACAACTTAACATAAACTGTCGAACTCTCCCTGGAGAGTTCTTTGGGGAAAATCAGGTGTATCTCTTGGAAGAAACCGTCCAAAAACGTGGCAATAGTCAAAGGGTACTCTGCTTTTTTAATACTCAAACTGGCAAAACTATCATTGTGTATTGTCAACCAGAGATTCCCTGTCGCCAAATCCTCACAGATGTTCCTGGTGATAAACAAATGTCCTATTATCTCCACTTTTAATGCATCTGAAAATGATTTAGTCTTTACTCCACTAAGTGGGACTTTTACAGTTGCGTTTTGGCCGATTCTGGATATGTCTCTGATTGCACTAGTAAACTGCGGCCTATCGTCGATGAGCACCTTGAGTGAAGAGCGAGTATCGAGTACAGAAGAGGCAGTGAGGTGAAGCTGTAGAAAGCTTTTATTTAGGTCAATATCACTGGAGACAGGCAAATAGAAGGTAAAAGACGGGTCGCTTCCCTCGAGCTCGATATTGTCCGGATATCCCAGGCGGTGTAGGGTCACGGCAGTATGTGACCAACCTGTAATGCCTATTCCCATTATTATCAAAAAGCCAACCAAACAAATCCACAAACCTTTCTGTTTATTCAAAATGCACCTCCTTATAGCTGGGGCGATTGATGAAGAAGAGTTGACGCACCTCTCCCTAATGTTTATGCTGCCCTCTGTTTTTCTATGGATAAATCATTCTACTTAACGCCAGAACACACTCTACACGGAAGATTCGTCACTTGTTTGATGAACTAGAAAGTTATATGCTCATCGAAGGACATTTTCTGAAGGAGCCTTTATTAGACTCGTATCCTGACGTGCTATCGTTCGCGTCTGGGTTGACTTCATCTCAGTAACTCTAGTCGCTGTGGTTCTTGTATATTTGTTCAAATTGTCTACTAGCTCTCTTGAAGATTTCTAGTATTCTAGGATCAAATTGCTTCGGTACTGTTCTACCGTCCCCCCGTGTAATGATGTCAAAGGCCTTTTTGTGATCAAAGGCCGGTTTATACGGTCTTCTACTTCTCAAGGAGTCATAGTTGTCAGCAATGCTTACGATTCTTGCCTCAATGGGAATTTCTTCTTCTTTTAGGCCTCTCGGATATCCGTTGCCGTTCCATTTTTCGTGGTGGCTTAATGCAACTTTTTGTCCCATTTTAAGATACTCTGAGACTGAACCGGCTAGCATCTTGGCTCCGATGGTGGTATGAGTTTTCATCAGAATGGATTCCTCAGGCGTGAGCCTTCCTTGTTTTAGCAGTATCTCCACGGGGATTGCCACCTTCCCTATGTCGTGCAAGGGGGATGCGGCCATAATTGCTTCCTGTTTCTCCTCGGACCAAGCCATATTCTCTGCGATTAACGTGGAGTAGTATCCGATTCTCTTAATATGGGACGCTGTCTCTTGATCCTTGTACTCGGCTACAACAACAAGTCTGTGGATTGTTTCGTAATAACTCATTTTTAGGTGTCTATTAGATTCGGAAAGTTTGTTCAGTGTATTCTGTAGTTCCCTGGTTTTTGCCCGAACCTCCTGGTCAAGAAGTTCAGCGTGCCGTTTCAAGAAATCGCTATATTCTTTCACTTTGACCAAGTTTTCTGCTCGTACCTTTATTTCAGTGATATCGATGGGCTTGCTGATAAAGTCATTGGCACCAGCCTCAAGGCTTTTGATTCTTGATTCTCTATCGGTAAGCGCGGTTACCATCACTACAGGAATTTGCTCGCTGGAAGGATCTTGCCTGAGCTTCCTACACACCTCAAAGCCATCCATGCCTGGCATCATAATATCAAGAAAGATTAAGTCGGGAGCGAATTCCTTTGTCTTTACCAGGGCCTCCTCACCATTCCTTGCCATCTCTATGGTGTAGTCTTGGCTCTTTAGAATGGTAGACATAAGTTTCAGGTTGGTTTCCTCATCATCCACTATAAGAATCTTATGTTTCTTGTTTTCGGAAGTTTTGAATTGCATGTTACCTTTCCAATGTCTTTTTTATGGTTTCTGTAAAACTTTCTAATTCAATTGGTTTTGATATATAATCGGCAAATCCAAGTTTGAGACAATGCTCTCTATCTCCCTTCATTGCATAGGAGGTGAGAGCTATTACCGGGATGTTTCTA
>NJBQ01000068.1 GCA_005223095.1 Candidatus Aerophobetes bacterium Ae_b3a | reverse complement strand
CAGCCTAAGTAATCTGACAAATACTACAATTTTTGCAGTATAAGACTTTTAGATATTTCAAACAACAAACGCTTAAATCCAATTATACCATGCTGTTACGGTAAAATGATGCATAATTTTAGTTGTGCTTATATTGCATTTTTTGCAGTATAAGCAGATTCCTCCCATGGTATTGAATTCAGTTGGGATTTTCCATTCCAACTCCGGATGAGGTGTTAGGATACTTCGTCTCTCTTGTCACCAATGATATATCTCGACTGATATTTACCTCTGTCATAAACAATCTCTTTCTACCTATTGTGCTAATTCGCAGATCGCTCAACAAAAAAGCCCATTCTCTCCTTGGAAAGAATGGGCAGTTACCACTCCGGATATAACTTCAGTAACCCAGCTACCATTTTAAAGGCCTGTAGTTTTACGCCCTATTCTTTCGAATAGTTTGCCCTTGTCGACTATATCCTTCTCAGCTCTTGAACAATTATCGAAGGTCTGTTTCTTTACCAGCTATGTTCGAGTATCTCATAGGCACTTTTTAGTATAACACATAATAAATATTTGTCAAGTTTTTATTTCTCTTGGCTATAATGATACTGCACACTTTTTTGAGAAGAACAATACTAGAAGTTATTACTTCAATAAAGTAAAAGGGATCTGGACAGTAAGCAGGAAGCAGTTTAGATGATGTTAGGTCAAATAACCAGCTCAAATAGATTTTTGGGTTTTCAATACTGTGATTTCGGTTGGGTCAAGAGGTAATAATTTCAGGAGTTTCGTCAAAGTTCAAATGCATTTTTTTTGAAATGACTATATAATGAGGAATACATCATAATCCTACATTGCAGAGATTAGCACTTGCCTTTAAACCAGCCTAAATTTCTTCAAAACAAAAATCATTGGAAGTGGAAAATGCCAGCAAACGAAATAACTAAGAGAAATGATCTGGCTCGTAGAAGTATTCCCCCCCGGTGTAAAGGCCCTCGTTTCACTTCGCCCAAATTCTGCTTACTCATATCTTCTTATTAGATCAATGCCGTTCGCTGAAAACATTTCTATTCTTCAATAAAGAAGCGGGTAAGTCCTTTATCCATCGGGGATTTCTTGTTATCAACATTGTCCAGTCCGGGGAGCCCACGGGCAACCGGATCAAATACCCCTTTCCTGACCGCTTTCATTGACGAGCGAGGGTCTGTACTTGTTGGTGTCAGGGCCATGCTGGTCATTTGACGCCTGTTTTCTATCTGGTCGTGTCTCCGCCGGGTGCCGGAGGCTGTTTGAGGAAGGACTTGACACGGCAAAAGAACTCCTCAGCACATTCTTGCCAGAAGTGACCGCATTGCTTGAGGACGACGAACTCAACTTCTGCTGCCGACAGAGCATTCTTGGTTGCCTGAGCCATTTGCAGGCCGAAAGGATCGTCTTCTCCCCAGAGCATTAGCACCCGATGCTCTAGCTTGCCAACTTCCGTGCTAATATCGTACTCTGTCACTGCGGACCAGGTCAGCTGCTCTACGGTTCCATTGTAATTTAGGTTCTTCAGCTCACCGGGAACCTCAAAACTGGGATCAGAAAAGTAGACCGGAAGAATCTCTACCAGAGCCGAGGGCCTATCAGGAATAATCCCTCGTTGCTGTAACTGTAGTATGCGCTCCGCCTTGCTGGCTTGACCATCGAGCACGGCCTCCCAACTCGGAGGCCCGCTTCCCATGAGTATGATCGACTTCACCGTCTCGGGATGAACAGTGGCGTAACGCATAGAAACCAACCCGCCCCAAGAGTGACCTATTAGGTGAATCCTTTTAGCGCCTATGGCCTTCCGTACTGCCTCGAGGTCTGCCACGTAGCTCAACAATGCATATCCCTGGGATGGATCGCTGGAGCGACCAGCTCCACGTTGGTCGTAGGTCACCACGGCGAACTCCTGGCTGGCAAGCTGCTCGAGGCTTAGCATGTAGGAGCTGGATAGACCCGGCCCACCGTGAAGGGCAATGAGCACATTCCCCGATTCTGGATTCCCGGCAATTCTAACATAGAGGGTGACGTCATCAGCTTCTACCATTCGTTCCTGAACACTGAACTCGGCGGTTTTACCGCATGCCGTCAGCACCATGAGCATGACCAGTAGGGATGACAAGACAAATGTTCGCAATTCTATGGTTCCTCTCACTTGGCTGTATCAGACTCTAGCTAAGGGTTTTACTAGCTCAAACTCATATGTCATATTGCCAGCACAACATAGTGCACGGTGGCTACACTGCACCCTAGCTTCTTGCTTTAATACCTACCAGCATAGAGACCACTAAAGTCCTCCAGCAAGTGCTGGTGAAGTGACCCAGGATCAAAATAAAGAGGGTTTATCTCCTATCAGGCTTTTCCTTTAAGGTCTTTCTTCCCTCACTTCACTTTATTCTTCAAATTCTTGCCAGGCACAAACTTAGGCACCTTCTTAGCTGGGATCTGAAGAGTGGCGCCGGTCTGAGGATTTCTTCCCACCCTTGCTTTTCTCTTTATCACTCGAAAAGTACCAAAACCCACTAAGGTTACCTTTTCTCCTCTGGTGAGGCAATCACTTATAGCTGAGGCTACTGCATCAACTGCTTTGCCAGATGTTCTCTTTGTTAGTCCTGTCTCACTAGCTACTTTCTTGATTAGCTCTGCCTTGTTCATTTCCTACCTCCTATCTTTATTGATATCTACCAGATTCACTTCTTATCTTAGTTACAAAAACGAGCCATGTCAATAAGGGTCATGCAGAATAATAGCTCTAGTTAACGGCTGATTCCCTTTTGTTAAACTTTACCTTACAGCAAATTGTGCAAAAATCAGATTGACAAGTGCTGGAATTTGGGTTAGGTTACCTCTAGGAGACGCACCAAGGAAGTTGCGAAGTGCATACTAAAGGAGGAGGCCAGCTGGTGTTCGTGGACAAAGCCTCAGACGTTTAGCAAATGAGTGCCAGTCCTGTAGATCATAAGAAATTCGCATTTATGACCTGTGTTAACGATGGGACTCTCTACCAGGAGTGTTTAAAGCACATTGACTCACTCCACGTTCCTAATGGTTGCACCATAGAGAAAATCGCAGTAGCTAAGGCTAAAAGTATTAGTGAGGCGTATGACAGTAATATGAAAAAGTCAGATGCTAAGTTTAAGATATGCCTTCATCAGGATACTTTCATAAAAAACAAGAATTTCCTGATAGACATATGCAGTATCTTTGCGCGAGATCCGTCAATAGGAATGATGGGAGTCGTGGGAGCGAGGCGCCTCCCTCCTAGTGGACTGTGGTTCAGGAACAACTGGTGGTATTGCTACGGCAAGGTATCAGAGTATCGAAGAGGTGGCATATTACAGAGTACATTGGGACCTATGAATAAGAGAAAGGAAAGAATTGTTTCTTTCCGAAAGGTTCGAGGTAGCTTCATGCCTATGTTAGTCATAGATGGTCTCATAATGATAACTCAATATGACATTCCCTGGAGAACCGATTTATACGGAGGATTTCTCTATTATGAGGGTCCTCATTGTATCGAGTTTCTAAAAAGGGGATATAAAGTAATTATTCCTCAGCAGAAGAAACCTTGGGTAATGCATTACGGGCCCAGAGTCGAAAGGACTAAAGTTGAACAGAGCGTAATCTTGAGAAAGCTGGAGGCTAATTTGAAGATATTTCGAAGAGAATACGGGGATTTCGTTGGCAAAGATGTAAGAGCATTATCCTCATTAACTGCAAGATGAAAAATCCTGTAAGCAAGCCATCTGGTAGTACTCCAATGTTGTCAGCAGTATTCGTCACTTTTGAGGGGAGATTACCCTTCGTAGAAAGGTTAATGAAGAGTCTATGTCCTTATCCGAGCCAGTTCCTGGAGATAATAGCCGTGGATAACAAATCTTGTCCCAACGCATCTGAATGGCTGAAGACGAACTTTCCCTGTGTTACCACTTTCAGGAACAGAGAAAACATTGGTACGGCAAAAGCGTACAACATTGGCATTGACCTAAGTAAAGGAAGGTACCTTATGCTTATCAATGATGACTGTTGTCTGGAAGAAAAAGCAGCACATAGAGCTGTGCATTTCCTGGAAACGCACCCAGAGTTCGTTGGGATCGGCTTTTCGCTGCTTGACCTGGATGGTATCCGTCGACCCATGAAACTGCACCTTTACCCTTTTTGGCCTTCTAGTCTGGACAGACCGCACAGGATTACTTTTGTTGGAACAAACAATCTGCTTTGCAGGAGAGAGGCTTTCCAGACCGTCGGATTGTTCGACGAGAACTACTTCTTTTTCAACGAAGATCTGGACTGGTCCTGGAGAGCTCGAAAGATAGGGCTCAAGTTCTATTATGATCCTCAGTTTAGGATTCGTCACCTATATCGCCTTTTTTCTGAAAAGCCACCGTTCAATCTGGAGAAATATTTCACAAAAATCATCGCTGACCTGTACTTTTACAGAAAGAACATGCCTGTTCTTTTTGACTTTGTGAAGGCTTTTTACAAAGTAAGTCTAAGACATAATCTAAAGAGAATTAGGAAAATTGGACTATATCCTCAACTGAAAGTACTCCTACGCGTAGAAAGACCTAAGGTATTAAGCAACATTTATGATGTCCAAAAAACCCTGATGAATGGCAGCATTACGGATTTGCTTTCGTTACTAGAGAATACGGACCTATCCTCGTGCTAGACCCATTATCCCGAGCTTTGTTGATGCGACTTCTCCCTGCAGACAGGAAAGGCTTTTCGCAGCCGAGAACGGCCAGCATGAGTGGCAGGAAGACCTGCTACTTCAGGCAGCTTCAGCTACTGCTCAAAGCTCGACGAACCAGTGCTTTCGATTTAACCTCAGTCTCAATTGTTTCTTTCCAAAACGAGATTAACAAGTGCTGAGATTTGGCCTAATCTACTCCTGGAGTACATTAGTAGAGATTTCCTGGATAAGTGGTGCGCTCAGGTATAGCTTCATATGCCAAATATTCTGTTCTGGCGGGACCTGACAGATCCTAATATTTCTACATGGAGAGACAGCTCAACTAATACCGAAGGACATGATTAGACTCCTCAACCTGCTCCGGGCTTATCTAGATAGAAAGTCGTAAGAGTGGTAAAAATAGCCATAATCTCATTGATACCTGTACTTTTCCTGCTTGGCATTTCTACGCCTATAGTTCCTGGAAGGCCGGTTTCTCTGCCAGTTTCAGTGCTTGAGGTGCAGCAAGTACAAGCTCAGAATCCTGTCGTTAAAGTCAGCTTAGTTAAGTTAGCATCTGATGATACTGAGACACCTATAATTGAGACCAAAGACAAAGTAGTTGTTTTTGTCCTTGATTGCTTTGGAGGAGAAGAGAGTCACGGCAAAAATGTTCTAGGAATTATTCAAAAGAATAACTTTGGCAAAGGCGAAGTGAAAGCGGTTGATTTAGGTGATACCATTGATAAGAAAGAGTATTTAGAGGCTTTGACTAGAGTCTTAGATCATGTCCGAAATCGTCCTAAAGCTCGGGTAGTTGTTAATCTCAGTTTCGGTAGTTATAGTTATGATCTTTCAGAACATACCCTTATGGGAGAGCTTTTCCATAAAGGAGTGGTAATTGTTGCAGCAGCAGGTAATGAAAATACATCTTCTCCATGTTATCCGGCTGCTTATGATGAGGCGATAGCAGTTGCGGCGGTGAGTAGCATACACAGAAAGGAGAAATATTCTAATTACGGGCCCTGGATAGATATAGCAGCTGAAGGTCATTTACAGACTGAGATACAATCAATAGAAAGTAAGGACTACGGTGTTTATAGGGAGCAAAAGATTACCTATCTAATAAAAGGAGGCACCTCTTTTGCAGCTCCCAGGGTAACGGGGCTCATTGCCTATTTACTCTATCAGAGACCAGATTTATCTTCCCAAGATATAGTTGAACTTATCAACAATACAGCCGAACCTATAGAAGAGTATCTATACGATCAGGGTGAACTGGGCGCCGGCAGGTTGAATTCCTATGGAGTGCTTCGAAAAGCAGATTATTTCTTTGAAAGTATAATCAAGGCACAGACCATAGGACTATTTCTTTTCGCTATTATATGGCTAGTAGAGTGCATCATGGGATTATTCAGAGGCCCACGAGACTTCATAACCCCTTTTATGTCCGGGGTTCTGGGAGGAATAGTTATTTGGCTTATAAGAGTAATAGCAATAACCACGAAAGGATTGTTCCTGGGGAATTTAATGGGTACAGCAGTATTATTCTTAGTAGGTTCATTGAGCGTAATTATACCTCCATATCTGTGGTGGATTGCGGAAAGAGAAAGAGAAAAAAGATATCAGGAATTGTATACCCTAATGGAAACACGGCCTAACAACGAACAACACGGCAAAAACGACTAATGCACAAACCTCTCACGTTACACTCCCCAACCGGATTGACAAGTGCTGAGGTCTGGGTTAAGTATGCCAATCCGGGTTTTTGGCAAATTCTAGGTTGATGAATTAGTCTTCTGCTAATGGCAAATTCTCCTTTCTCTTCAAAGTATGAGGTTAACTCCAGTAAGAAAAATCTTGATAATTTCCCAGATTTGACCTAGAATAAAACGGTATGGAAAGGAATAGACTATGTCTGAGATTGAAGTAAGGATAATGTGGGCTCCCGGAAAGTACATCCAAGGTCAGAATGTTCTTCCAAACCTAGGTGTATATGTGCGGCTTCTGGGAGAATCAGCATTGATCATTTCTGACTCGAGGGTTTACAATCTGGTAGGAAAAGCCATATCAGACGCTCTCAAAGCCAGAAAAATAAGATATGGGTGGACAGAATTTGGTGGTGAATGTTGTTTTGAGGAAATAGAAAGAATTAGCAGGCAAGCTAAGAAAGGAAGATCCGAAGTCATTATTGGAGTAGGAGGTGGCAAAACCCTGGACACAGCCAAGGCGGTAGCAGTTAACCGAAAGGTACCGATGGTGATGGTACCCACAATTGCCGCCACAGATGCACCAACTAGCAGCAGTTCCATAGTTTATAGCAAGGAAGGTGTGTTTGAGAAAGTGCTTTCCCATTCCAGGAATCCTGAATTGATAGTGGTAGACGTCGGAGTAATCGCCAGAGCTCCTGTACGATTTCTGGCATCAGGCATGGGAGACGCTTTAGCGACTTGGTTCGAAGCAGATGCAACTTTCAATTCTGATTCAGACAACGAAGTAGGTGGAAAGCCCACCCGAGCCGCACATATTCTGGCAAAACTATGTTTCGAAATACTTATGAAGCATGCCCTAGCCGCAAAACTGGCCGTCGAAAAGGAACGGGTTATACCTGCTGTTGATCTTATTATAGAAGCCAATATCCTTCTAAGCGGTCTCGGTTTTGAGAGCGGAGGACTGGCAGCGGCGCACGCCATTCATAACGGATTGACCGTGTTGGAGGAAACACACAACTATCTTCACGGAGAGAAGGTAACCGTAGGTACTGTAACCCAGCTATTTCTGGAATCAAAGGACAAGTCGGTAATCAACCAAGTTTTGACCTTTTGTAACCAGCTAAGACTTCCCATGAGTCTAGGAGACCTTGGCCTCGCTGCGCTGTCTCCTTCAAGGCTGATGGAAGTGGCAGAAGCAGCATGCAGAGCCGAAGAGAGTATACATAATGAACCATTCGACGTTACCCCTGAGATGGTGTCAGATGCTTTATTGGCGGCTGACGTTTACCTCAGAGAATTCAGAGCCCAACAACAAAGCACATCCTTTAGTCCGAAACCGATATAGCGTCCAGGACTGGCAGATCAGCATCTCATAGGCTTCATTCACTTTTTGCCGAAACGGCTGGTTAATTGACACAGTAAAATAAGGGTGATATAGATAGCGCAACAGACAATTGCTATTGTAATGTGTGGTTTTGGTCTTCTTTCTGCTGGTGGGAAAGTGGTTGGCGCTGTATAGATACAGCTTTATTCCTAATGTTTCCTTACTGCCTCCCAGTTGGATAGAGCCCTGCCTGCATAGGAAGACCATTGTTTATCATTTATTAGGGCAAAAAAAAATTTAGCATGAGGAAGGTTTGCAGGTGTATGCAAAAGTTGACAATGTGGTTCTGAAGTTATTAACTGGTTTATTTGGCAAAGGGGGAGTTTTGCTCGATCCTGACCTTCTGGAGATGTATACCCACGACGAGGTCCCTGGCTTGAAGGCCCAGCCGGAAGTGGTTGTCAGAGCGAGGACGGTGGAGCAGATCTCAAAACTTATGAAATTAGCTAACGAGAAGAGAATACCCATAACCCCGCGCGGTGCTGGATATGGTCTTTCCGGTGGAGCGGTCCCTGTTTGCGGAGGAATAGTCCTCTCTCTGGAAAAGATGAACCGAATTCTGGAAATCGATAAAAACAATCTAATGATAACTGTTGAACCTGGTGTCATAACCGGTAAGATACATGAAGCGGTAGAGAAGGAGGGGCTTTTCTATCCGCCGGATCCGGCCAGTCTTGATTCCTGTTCTATTGGCGGCAATGTGGCAGAAGGTGCGGGAGGACCCAGGGCAGTTAAATACGGTGTTACCAAAGACTATGTGTGTGGACTGGAAGCCGTTTTGCCCTCTGGTGAGATAATCACATTAGGCGGAAAACTTGTCAAGAACGTCACCGGCTATAGTTTAGTCGACCTTCTCATAGGTTCTGAGGGTACCTTAGCCATCATAAGCAAGATTATCCTTCGGCTGATACCCCTTCCCAGGGTAACCATAGACCTATTGGTAGCCTTCAATGAATTTCAATCTGCAGCAGATACGGTTTCAGCTATTATCGAACAGCACATACTCCCTACAGCTATTGAATTTATGGAACAGGACTCCCTTTTAGCCTGCGAAAAATACCTTAAGAAAGAACTCCCTTTACGTGAAGCGGCTGCTTTTCTGCTCATTAAACTGGATGGAAATCGCAAAGAAGATGTAGAAGCTCTCTGTGAGAATGTTGGTGAGACCTGTCTTGAACACGATGCCATTGATGTTCTGGTTGCCAGTGACCGTTCCACCCAGGACAGACTGTGGGAAGCCAGGCGTGTCATCATCGAAGCACTCAAGAGCAGGAGTCCAGTTAACCATATGGAGGACATCGTCGTTCCCCGTGCTAGGGTCAATGATTTCCTTCGAGAGATAAAAAAACTGCAGGAAAAATACGAGTATCCAATAATTTGTTTTGGCCATTCAGGCGATGGAAATGTCCATGTTAATATTCTCAAAGAAGATCGTCCGCAGGGTAAATGGGCCAGAACTATTCCTAAAATTAGTGGGGAGATCTTTGATATTGCTCTTAGCCTGGGTGGGCAAATAACTGGCGAGCATGGAATTGGTGCCACCAGGAGGAACTATCTGGAGAAAGCGGTGGGCCCAAAAACCTTGCAGCTCTTTCGCGGCATCAAACAGCTCTTTGACCCTAATAACATTCTCAATCCAGGGAAAATTCTTCCCGACTAAAGGCGCAGGCCAGATATTATTACAAAGATAGAGTCCTAACTTTCTGAATTCTGGTAAATAGCCTGAGCAGTTTGAAACCCAATTGTTGCATCATCAATAATGCCATGTTTCTTTAATTCCTCTCCAATACAATTAAGCAGCCTGCCTACTTTGTCTTTTGTGGAGGAGTGACCCATCAGTCCAATTCTCCAGGCCTTTCCACTGAATTCTCCCAGACCACCACCAATTTCAATATTGTACCTGGCTCTTATGTTTTGGCGAAGTTTACCTTCTTCTAATCCATCGGGAAGGTAGACAGCGTGTAGCATAGGAAGTCTTTCATTCTGTTTTTTCACCAGGTAGGTGAAACCTAATGTTTCAAGACCAGCCTGAAGGGCTGCCGCATTTTTTCTGTGACGCTGGAATCTCGCATCAAGTCCTTCTTGCAGCACTAATCTGAGTGCCTCATGCAGAGCGTAGATCATATTTATGGGAGCGGTGTGATGATACTTTCTCTGATATCCCTCATTCCAGTACTGTTCTATCATCCCCAAATCAAAATACCAACTTCTTGCTTTTCTGGCTCGTAGTTTCTGCATGGCTTTTTCATTCAAAGTAATGGGAGAGAGTCCTGGCGGCACACTAAGGCATTTTTGGGTTCCACTGTAAGCGGCGTCGATTCCCCACTCATCAATCTTTACTTCTGTTCCTCCTAAAGATGTTACCGTGTCAACCAGAAATAGAGCGTCATTTTGGTGAACAATCTGGCCAATTTCTCTCATATGTTGTTGATGAGCTCCGGTAGATGTTTCTGCATGCACCAGGAAAAGTGCATGGCACCTATTTCTGGAAAAAGCTTTTCTTATCTGCTCAGGCGTAACCACAGTTCCCCATTCCAGGTCGATCGGTATGACTTCTCCGCCAAAACGAGATACTGTATCGGCAATTCTTCCTCCAAATACTCCGTTTCTAACAACAATTACTTTATCCTGAGGGTTGATGAGATTAGCTACCAGGGTTTCCATTCCAGAGCTTCCAGTACCAGAGATGGGAATGGTCATCCGATTCTCGGTTTGATAGAGCATTCTCAACATAGCCTGGGCTTCGTCCATTATTTTAATGAATTCTGAATCGAGGTGACCTATAGTGGCTGCTGAGATTGCCCTTAAAACTGCTGCCGGTACATCGCTTGGCCCAGGCCCATGTAAATGTATCTCCAAGTTGCGCTCATAGGTTGGATCGACTTTCATCTTTCTTCCTCCTGGTCTGTTTAATCTGCTCTCATTTCATTGAGTTCACTTACTCATTGTCCCTCTAATGAATAACTGAGTCCTTGATTTCGTAATTGTTTCACACAATCCTTGAATCATTATTTCATCAACTCCACCTTATCTCCATCATACAACGCATGTTCTAAACCAACTATCTGTCCTTCGTATTTTGCCGAAACCCCAGTTATTCTTGCCCTATTGAATTTTTGCAAGAAACGTTTACCAAGTCTTTCAATAAAATGACCTGTTGTTACCTCTTGGTTTGCAGGAAAAACTAAGGGTTCTCCTTCTATTTTTCCATTTTTTATACAATATATTCTTTTAATGTTGAGTAAGAGATACAGTTGCTCCACAATTGATTTGGTATCATTAATATCCACAACAGTTAAATCTATTCCTTTTATATCAGTCCAGCTTACTACTAGAGCCGGTTTTTCTACTATTCGATCAAAAGGTCGGTATCTATGTTCTTTACTACTTGAAAAAGGCATGCTTGTCAGTAAAATAAGATGATTTTCCAATTGTCTGACGACCAAATCAAAATCTTCTCTTGTTCCGATGCAAACACACAGAACGTTAGAATTTCTTATGAATCTATATTTGTTTATATCAGAATCTCCTATGTACAAAGGCGAAATTTCAATAACTTGTATGGGGATATCTTTGTAGTTCATCATACCAACTTCAGGTTTGTACGTCGTAAAAGATGTAGCGCTTATTGTAGGTTTAGACCCTGTTAATTGTGATAGTAATGTGCTCTTACCAGTATTTGTTGCTCCAACTAAAATTACCTGTCTTTTATAGTCTATTCCATCATAAAAAGATTGAACCTGTCTCTTTTTTTGTCGTCTTTTTACTTTTAGTGATTTCAGCTCTTCTCTGTATTTTCTTCTTAAAGCCAGATTTCTAGAATCTCTTGGATTTAAATTACTAATCTCTTCCAGCATGGATATTTTTTCATATATGTTCTTGGCCTTTCGCAGATTTTTCCTAAGTTTCATAAACTCTATATCATGGTGTATTCCCATTTTTTATTCGCTTCTGCGCCTGAATAATAATTCCCGGCGAACTGTGAAAAATATTCCAATGGTGTATAATTTCACCATATTTGTATTAGATTAGACCCGTATTGCTTAAATAAATCAACTAATTCGACTTTATCATGACCATAGCATCTAGTTCTTAATATTCTCTCTCCTGCTGACCATCAGATTATTCCCTCTTTTCCATAGGGGAATGACCATTCTTCCTTGGAATCTCAATTAGAACCCATCTGATTTTGTACCAAGTAATTGATGTACACAAACAGCAATAGATAATAGGTCTTTAAGATTAGTCAGTGCGGCTTATATTACAGTTTAATAATGCCGCGTAACATATGGTAAGAATTCATGTTGAAGTTCTATCTTTACACTTCTATTTCTAAAATATATTTGAAAATCGTTACTGACTCTTCGTCCTTTTTCTAAGTCACTGAAATCAGCTCGGGTTCTATAGTGAATTCTAATTTCATCAATAATAGTTTTGCCTCCTAGTATTTCTAATATTTCACATGTTTCAATAGAATTAACTTACACAATCAATTTCTTAGCAAAACTTGCGTGTAACCTTTCTGAGCTATGCGAAGCTGGTGACCGAAAGGAGCAATATCCCAAAGGGCTACGAATCAAAGTCCGTAGCGTATGTACTGTTCATAACCGAACTATTTCATTTCTGTTCCTAAATCAGTATGTTTGGGCTATTCTTTGCTTTACTTCTTTTAGACACTTTTCGGGACAGCCCAAAACTTTTTCTTGTATTTGCAGCATACCATGAAAAAG
>NJBQ01000067.1 GCA_005223095.1 Candidatus Aerophobetes bacterium Ae_b3a | reverse complement strand
AGAATCAAAAGTAGTCATTGATGCTACTGGACATGATGCCTGTGTGGTGAAGAAATTAGAACAAAGAGGGATACTTAAAACCCAGGGATTTGGAGCGATGTGGGTCGAGGCGTCTGAGGACCTGGTAATCGAACACACCGGCCAAGTCCATCCTGGATTAGTTGTTACAGGGATGGCCGTTGCTACTACCTATGGATTGCCCCGGATGGGCCCAACTTTTGGAGCAATGCTTCTCTCCGGAAAGAAAGCAGCCGAAGTTATCTTAGAAAAATCAAAAAAGAGATAATTGTGGGCAAAGAAAATGTACCGGCTATCTTTTATTTTTATGATGGAAGTAATACAGAAGCACTAAGAATTGAGGAGATAAGCCAATATTTAAGAACAATCTTCAGGAAATCAGAAATAAAGACCAGGCAAGAATTTGTTTTTCACCATCTCTCTTATCTATCATCTCCAGAAAGAAGAAATAAAACAGATGAATTGGCGGAAGAATTTGCTTTCATCAAACTGCGAGATATTGAGAAGAAGGATTCTTTTTCCGAGCCTCTTGCCGGTGAGGTAGAATACGAAAAAAGGAGAATATCTAACCCAGAAAGTAAATCCTGGGGAATTGTATATGATGGGTTCAAATTGAGAGGGATACTGGCTGAGTTGATACCTGAAACTGAGTCTAACCTTCAATATTGTCATATTTCCTTTACTAATCAATTATTTGCTACCTGGGATGAGACCGACAAACGGAACCACTTGCGAGCCAGTATTTATGGATTTCCTTCTATTGTCTCGGTAACGGGAATCGTAGAAGCGCCAGCTAAACCAAGAGAGTTCTATTTGAAACAACGATTAGGGATAGAAAAAATCACCCTAAAAAAGGAATTTGCTGGTAGATTTATCGATTACAATGATCCTCGTTTGACTGAAATAATGAAAGGATACATCCTGCAAGCCATATTCTACCAGATGGGAGAGAAGGTTTTTTGTGATGATAAGAATTGTCGTCTTTATAATGCACATTGGCAGGAAGAACTCATTCAATCCCAATTGGATAGTCCGTATGAGTTTTGTCCCACTCACAGATGTATTCTTAAAGAACTTCAAGGAGAGTAAATTTATGCGGTTTTTAGATTATTTCCAGGAAATGACGGTTATGCTATGGATCATGGATAGCCCCGTATGGGGCAATAGGGCAAGTTTTCAACTTAACTTAAAAAAGGGCAAATGAGACTGTTTAGTTATATTTAGGAGGTTTAGTTATGTCAAAGACAATCGCTGAGATTAATGAAAAAATTAGAAAAGGAAAGGCAGTAGTGGTAGATGCTGAGGAGATAATTGACCTGGTAGAAGAAAAGGGAGTTAAGAAAGCTACTCAAGAAGTGGACGTGGTCACCACGGCCACCTTTGGCCCAATGTGTTCATCGGGAGCTTATCTTAACATTGGACACTCCAAACCGAAGATAAAACTGGGAGGGGGAAGGGTTTATCTTAACAATATCCCTGCTTATGCCGGTTTTGCAGCGGTGGATATTTATCTTGGAGCTACTGCTCTTCCTGAAGATGATCCTAGAAATGAGGTTTTTCCAGGAAAATTTGAATATGGTGGAGGACATGCCATTCAGGACTTGGTAGCCGGTAAAGATATCAAATTAGTTGCCAGTGCCTATGGAACAGACTGTTATCCAAGGAAAAATCTAAAGACACTGATCAATTTGAAGGACCTTAATGAGGCGGTCCTCTTTAATCCCCGTAATGCATACCAGAATTACAATGTAGCGGTTAATCTCTCGGATAAAACTATCTATACCTATATGGGCGTTTTAAAAGCAAATATGGGTAACGCTAACTACTGTAGTGCCGGCCAGCTCTCACCGCTCCTCAACGACCCACTCTACAAAACAATTGGGATTGGCAGCAGGATTTTTCTGGGGGGAGGGACTGGCTATGTCATCTGGCAAGGGACTCAACATAATCCGACTGCTCAAAGAAAGGATAATGATGTTCCCTCGGTTCCAGCGGGAACTTTAGCGGTGATAGGAGACCTTAAAGAGATGTCTTCAGAATATCTGGTGGGGATAACTATGCCTGGCTATGGGGTAACACTAACTGTGGGTATTGGCATTCCCATTCCTATCCTCAACGAGGAGATATGTAGATATACGGCGGTTAAAGATGAGGATATCTGGGCTCAGATTGTTGATTATAGTTCCTCTTACCCTCTGGGGAAAAAGGAAAGCTTGGGGGAGGTAAACTACGCCCAGTTAAAAAGCGGAAAAATTTTGGTAAAAAATAGGGATGTTCTCACCGGTTCACTTTCCAGCTACTCTAAAGCTAAGGAAATAGCCACTATCTTTAAAGAATGGATTGAAAAAGGCAGATTCTTGTTGAGCGAGCCGGTAGCTTACCTACCCGGCCCAGATACAGGATATAGCTTCAAGCCATTGAAAGAAAGATAGATTCTGATAGTTAAAAAAGGGCAAGGTTTCTTAGATTAAAGGCCTTGCCCTTTTGCTTTCTACTGCAAAATGCAGGAAAGTAAATACCGGCCAAAGGCCAAATAGAGAATTTACTTGCCAAATAATTTCAATATCGTATAATAATCAGGATGATAAGCAAAGTATCGTAGGTGCATTAATCGTGAAAGAACACGAAATGATGCCTGTCTACACCATCGGAATTGCTGCAGAATTTCTGGCTGTTTGTCCAGCAACTTTGCGTCTTTGGGAGAAGAAAGGTGTCATCAAACCAGCGCGAATAGGAAAGAACAGATTCTACTCCAAGTGCGATATTGATCGGTTAGA
Source organism: Candidatus Aerophobetes bacterium Ae_b3a (assembly GCA_005223095.1). Taxonomy (GTDB): domain Bacteria; phylum Aerophobota; class Aerophobia; order Aerophobales; family AE-B3A; genus AE-B3A. Next base: position 9,795 of record NJBQ01000067.1, on the reverse strand, counting down.
ATGTATCAAGTATCTTCTCCAGAAGATGAGAATAAATATCGCTGGAGTGAAAGAGATATTAGACACAGAATTTTGTTGGGAAACAAAGAATTGTAGCGAAAAGATGCGAAAGAATTGCTCAGTTTATCTCCACTGCCAGAAGCTCCGGGAGAGTAAATACGGGAAATAATTGAACAGAGTTATAAATTTTTTTTGCCCTTGACATAGAAATATTGTTTTGATATATTAATTAGTAGTAGAGGATAGGTCACCTGCAAGGATTATTAATAGAGGTGCCAGGAAGAAAGCGAGGTAAGTTTTTTTTGCCGAAGCCTGTGACTATTTTCACAGATTCTTTGCCAGTTTCCACAAAATGGGCTACCAATATGAGCTGGAAAAAAAGAATTGGTCAAACAGTTGTACCCAGGTTGTCAGCCTACAATCGGGTACTTGATAAGCTTTACAGAAAAGGTGTGGAGATCATTTCTTCCGAAGGGCTGGGAGAAAAGACGGGTTATAGCGCAGCTCAGATTCGAAAGGACCTGTCCTTTTTTGGGGAGTTCGGACAGGTAGGAAGAGGCTATTACGTCAAGGAACTGGAGGATGCTATTTCTCAAATCTTAGGGCTGGACACGACATGGAATGTGGCTTTGGTGGGTGCAGGAAACTTGGGTTCGGCGTTGCTTGCCTATCCGGGATTTAGAGAACGTGGATTTAAGATTGTGGCTGTTTTTGACAATGACCTACGGAAAATTGGGAAGAAATGGGAAGGTGTAGTCCTGCGCGACATATCTGAAATGCAGGAGAAAATTAAAGAAGAAGATATACAAATAGGAATTGTAGCGGTACCGGTTGAGGCAGCACAACAGGTTGTTGATATGCTTGTCCTTAGCGGCATAAGAGCCATCTTAAACTTTGCTCCGGTGAGAATTGTTGTTCCCGAAGATATAGAGCTGCGTAGTGCCGAACTCTCCAGCGAGCTAGAGTGCCTCTCATATTTCCTGACCAATGAAAAAGCGGTTGGGTAATGAGCCTCTTGGGAAGAGGAAGGTTACCAGTGGCGAGGAGGATAAAATAAGTGAAAGTTATCACTATAACTAGCGCCGGCAAAAAGGAAACAGTTGATTCTGGATTTGCTGAACGAGTGCAACAAAAAAGCGGCAAGGAACTACGCCAGTGTTATCATTGTCTGAAGTGCTCCGCTGGCTGTCCTCTTACTTTTGCCATGGACTGGACACCTAATCAAATCATCAGGATGGTTCAGCTTGGATTAGAGAAAAGAGTTCTGTCTAGTTCTACTATTTGGCTCTGTGCCTCCTGCGAAACTTGCAGTACCAGATGCCCTAATGAAGTAGACCTGCCAGCCATAATGGACACTTTAAAAGAGATGGCTATTAGAAATGACATGAGGAGCGAGCAGACGGTTATCCAGGTATTTCACCGAGTTTTTCTCAATTGCCTCAGGGAATACGGACGTCTTCACGAGCTATCTCTTTTACTTTCCTTAAAATTATTGACTCTAAATCTATTTGAAGACATGATGCTGGGAGTGAAAATGTTTGCTAAGGGTAAAATAAATCCTTTGCCTACCCGCATAGAGAATGTTCGCCAATTGGACCTTATTTTCAAAATTTTTGGCGAGAGCAAAAGGAGTAGAACTTGAAATTATCCTATTTTCCCGGTTGTTCGCTTGATGGTACTGCCAAGGAATATGGTTTATCTACTCGGGCTATATGTGAGCGGCTGGGGCTTGAGCTGATTGAAGTCCCGGACTGGAACTGTTGTGGAGCAAGTTCCGGCCATAGCACCAATTTTCTTCTTGGGCATGCTCTGGCAGCCCGGAACCTGATCCTGGCGGAACAGCAGGGACTGGATCTAGTTGTTGCTTGCGCTGCCTGTTTTAGCCGATTCAAGAAGACCAATATTGTCCTGAAGGAGAATGCAGAATTGAACCGAAAGATGGAAGGGATAATGGGTATTCCTTACACAGGCGGTTTTGAAATCAGACATCTCCTCGATGTCATCTGTAATACTATTGGCTTGGAGACTATCAGAGAGAAAGTGGTTAATCCTTTGAAGAACCTGAAGCTAGTTCCTTACTACGGATGTGTGATTGTTCGACCCCAGGAACTCACCCAGTTTGACGATGAAGAACAGCCTAAGGCAATGGATAATCTCACAGAAGCTATAGGTGCAGAGTGTCTCCCCTGGTCTGAGAAGACAGATTGTTGCGGGGCAAGTCTATCCTTAACTCGAGTAGATATAGTGAAGAAACTTGCTAGAGATATCGTTGATATGGGTAAAGAAGCAGGGGCCCAGGCCATAATTACGGCTTGTCCGCTTTGCCAGGCGAATCTGGACATGCGCTATGGTGAAGATGGTCTGCCGGTCTTCTATTTCACCGAGCTTTTGGGGCTAGCCCTGGGCATAGATGGAAACACTTGGCTTGAGAGACATATGACCGATCCTATGCCCTTACTTACCTCCCTTAAATTGGTGAGAGGAGGAGGGGATGAGTAATTCATCCGGGATGCAAGAAAGAAAAATAGGGTCTATAATGGTGATTGGCGGAGGGATAGGAGGTGTTCAGGCATCGCTTGATCTGGCCGACTCGGGGTATAAGGTGTATCTTGTAGATCGGCGTGCTGCTATTGGGGGAACAATGGCCCAACTGGACAAGACCTTTCCCACCAACGATTGTTCTATGTGTATTTTGGCTCCCAAATTGGTAGATGCAGGAAGACATCAGAATATCGAGATTATTACTATGGCTGATGTAGATAAAGTGGAAGGTGAACCGGGTATGTTTAAAGTACGAGTCAAGAAAAATCCTCGCTTCGTTGATGAGTCCAAGTGCACTGGTTGTGGTAGCTGTTGGAACAATTGCCCGGTAAGAAACGAGCCTCAGGAGGAAGAAATAGTCAAACCGGAGTTGGAAGAGAAGGACTTGGAGAAAATTAGCGTTCTAATTGGAAATAACGAAAATGGAAGAGGAGTCCTGGTACCTCTTCTGCAGGATATCAACTTAGAATACGGGTACTTGCCCGAAAATGTATTAAAGTATGTTTCTGCTGAATTACACATACCTTTGAGTCAAATATATAACATAGCTACCTTTTATAAGGGCTTTAGTCTGACGCCACGCGGCCGATATATAATCAGTGTCTGCCTTGGTACCGCCTGTCACGTAAGAGGCGGACAACGGATAGCGGAGAGACTGGAGCGGGACTTAGGAATTAAAATTGGGGAAACTACCTCTGATTTGAATTTTACTTTGGAAGCTGTGCGTTGCTTGGGTTGTTGTGGGTTAGCGCCGGTAGTGACTGTTGGGAATGATTTGTATGGAAAGATGAATCAGGTCAAGGTTGCAAAGACCGTGGAAAAGTATAAGGGATAGAGAATATGGCGAAATTAAAGCCGGAAGATCTGGAAAAAATCAGTCAAAGAATGCGAAAGATGACCATATTGCGAGAGGGAAGTGGTCAAGCCAAGGTCACCGTTCACATGGGAACCTGTGGGATTGCTGCTGGGGCCCGCAAGATAATGGCGGCGATTTTGGCTCTGGTTGAAGAAAAGAATACCAGGGACGTAATTGTCACCAGTTCTGGTTGCGCTGGCCTTTGCAGTCGCGAACCCATGATGACTGTTGAGCTAAAAGGGGAAGCACCAGTTAAGTATGTTGATCTAACCGAGAAGAAAGTTCGAGCTATATTTGCCCAGCATGTGATGAACGGTAATATTGTGGTCAAGTATGCTCTAGCTATGGGAAGTGAACGGGTCTCATAGAGATTCAAAATTAGCAGGGAATCAAAATGGCGAAATATAGAATGCATCTTATGCTCTGTGCCGGCACCGGCTGTGTCTCCAATAAGTCTATAAAAATAAGTGAAGTTCTAGAAAAAGAACTCAAGAAACATAAACTTGAAGCAGAGATTCTAGTGGTGCTCACCGGATGTAATGGTTTTTGTGCCCAGGGACCGATTATGGTGGTTCATCCGGATGAGATATTCTATCAGATGCTTACTGAAAGGGATATTCCTCATCTAGTAGAGGAGCACTTCTTGAAGGGCAGACCAGTAAGAAAATTAATGTATACTCCTCCTAAAGAAAAGACCCCTGTACCAAAGATGAGCGATATCGGATTCTTCAAGGAACAGCGACTGGTTGCTCTAAGAAATCGGGGACTTATAGATCCTGAAAAAATAGATGAATATATCGCCCGAGACGGATACAGTGCCCTGGCTAGAGCCCTTACTTCAATGACTCCAGAAACTATAATTAAAGAAATCAAGGATTCTGGCTTGAGGGGGAGAGGAGGAGCTGGCTTTCCCACCGGAAGGAAATGGGAATTTGCTGCTCGGGCTAAAGCAGAAGAAAAGTATATAATCTGCAATGCTGATGAAGGTGATCCTGGTGCCTTTATGGACCGCAGTATCGTTGAATCTGATCCCCACTCAGTTCTGGAGGGTATGACCATTGGAGCCATGGCTATTGGAGCTCGTCACGGTTATATATACATAAGGAGTGAGTACCCTATAGCAGTAGAAAGGATGAGAAAAGCCATCAAGCAGGCCAGAGAATACGGTTTACTGGGTGAGGATATTCTAGGTACTGAATTTGAATTTGAAGTTAGTGTGCACCAAGGCGCAGGAGCATTTGTCTGTGGTGAGGAAACCTCTCTCATTGCTTCTTTAGAAGGAAGGCCACCCGAGCCTCGAATAAGACCCCCCTTTCCTGCTCAATCCGGCCTTTGGGGTAAGCCTACCAATATTAACAACGTGGAGACCTGGGCCAACGTTCCTGAGATAATTAATCGGGGAGCTAGCTGGTATTCGCAGCTCGGGACAGATACCAGTAAGGGAACTAAGGTATTTTCACTGGTGGGGAAAGTGAAGAATACCGGATTGATAGAGGTTCCTATGGGCATTACTCTGCGTAAGATTATTTATGATATTGGTGGTGGTATCCTGGAAGATAAGAAATTCAAAGCAATACAGACCGGAGGACCATCGGGTGGATGCATTCCTGAGAAATTGTTGGATTTACCGATAGATTATGAGAAATTAACCGAAGTCGGTTCCATTATGGGTTCAGGTGGAATGATCGTTATGGACGAAGATACCTGCATGGTAGACGTGGCCCGTTATTTTGTCGATTTTCTCAGAGGTGAATCTTGCGGTAAGTGTACTTCCTGTCGGGAGGGGCTTGAATCGATGTATCAGGTCCTGACCGGAATCTGCGAGGGAAAAGGAAAAGAAGACGATGTCGAGTTGCTGCAAGAATTGGGTGCCGCAATTAAAGATGGCTCCATGTGTGCTCTAGGAGGGACTGCAGCCAATCCGGTCTTAAGCACCATTCGCTATTTTGAAAATGAGTATCAGTCCCACATCAGAGACCAAAGGTGTCCTGCCGGAGTGTGTCGGGAATTAATCCAGTATCTGATAGACAGAGAAGAGTGTACTGGTTGCCTTCTATGTGTCAAAAATTGCCCTGGTAATGCTATCAGCGGAAAAAGAAAAGAACCGGTCCACTTGGATCAGGAGAAATGCATCAAATGCGGGGTTTGTCTTGAAGTATGTAAATTCAAGGCTGTATTGGTAGAGTAGCAAGGAAGTTTAATGAATCTGGCAAAGATAAAGGAGATTCTCAAGGCAGACTTAATTGTGGGATCCTCTCTAGAAAGAGAGATAAAAATGATCTGTGCTTGTGATCTGATGAGTGATGTATTGTCTTGTGTCCAGACTCGGTTCAGCTCCTTACTTCTAACCAATTTGATTCATCCCCAAACCGTTCGTACGGCAGAGATAGCCGAAATACCAGCTATTTGTTTTATGCGAGGGAAAGAGCCTCAAGACCTGACTATGGATTTGGCAAAAAAAAATGATATTGTGCTTCTTTCCACCTCTTTCAGCTTATATGAGGCCAGTGGCCGACTTTATGAAGAAGGACTGCCAGGGTGCAGCGAATATAGGGAAGCGAAATGAGTCCTTATGTAAAAGCTCCCAAGATTCGGGAATTAGGGTACGAACTAAAGGTGAGGGATGCTATGGATAGAAATCTTATTACTGTCCAACCCGAGACTCCTATGAGTAAAGTAAGGGGGGTATTACGGTCAAATCGTATATCCGGTATACCTGTAATAGACAAAGACAAATTGGTAGGAGTTGTCTGCGTGGAAGACCTGGTTAATTGGCTGAGGGCTGGAGCCGATAATTGTTCTGTAGAAGAAAAGATGAGCAAAAATGTAGTGACTCTATATACTGATGAACCACTTATTCACGCTATTAATAAGCTTGAACAATATGGTTTCTTCCATTTTCCGGTCCTTGAGCGTGAAAATAGGGTGTTGGCAGGCACCATTACCAGAGAAGGTATTATCAGGGGATTACTGAAGAAACTGGAGATTGACTATCGGGAAGAAGAGATTCGCCACTACCGGGCAAGCCACGTCTTTGAGGATATGATTGCTGATAAAACGAGCTTGATTTTCCAATACTATGTGGTGGGTCAAGATTTCAATCGGGCTGGAGAAAGTGCCAGTGCGCTCAAGAAGACCTTAAAACGCCTAGGAACTCATCCCGAGATTGTGCGTCGGGCAGCCATAGCCGTATATGAAGCAGAGATGAATCTTGTCATCTTTGCCCGCAGCGGAGAGATTATAGTCAAAGTAGATCCTAACCAGATTCGGATTGAGGTGGAGGATTCCGGTCCAGGTATTCCTGATATCGAGAAGGCTATGCAACCCGGCTATTCGACTGCTCCTAATTGGGTTAGAGAGCTAGGGTTTGGAGCAGGGATGGGCTTAAACAATATCAAAAAATGTGTTGATGAAATGAATGTTACCTCGACTGTAGGAAAAGGAACTCGTGTGGAGATGTATGTGGCTACTAAAAAAGAGAGCGTAAGCTATGAAGTTAAAGGAACTGGTTGAGAAGTTTGACCTGCAGATTCAATGTGCGAGTGATAGGTTAGAGCGGGAGATAAAGGGTGGATATGTCAGCGATCTGTTAAGTGATGTAATAGCCAATGGAAGGGCTGGCGATGTCTGGATTACCCTTCAGATTCACCAGAACATAGTTGGTGTAGCCAGCCTCAAAGATCTTGCTGCCATTATTATCATAAACGGAAGGCAACCAGAGGAAAATACGATTGAAAAAGCTAAAAATGAGGGTATCCCCATCATGGTTAGTAAAACGTCTGCCTTTGAGTTAGTAGGTAGACTGTATAATGCAGGTATTTCTGGGACCAGATAATGTTAGGGTGGTTAAGAGGGGATTTGCATATCCATACCTGCCTATCTCCCTGCGCTGACTCCACTATGTTGCCTATGGCCATAGTGAAAGAGGCAAAGAAGAATAATTTGCAGATGATTGGTATTTGTGATCATAATTCGGTTGAGAATGTTGAAGCGGTAAGAAAAGCAGGAAAAAGAGCAGGATTGGCGGTTATGGGAGGAATTGAGATAACCTCTCAGGAGGAGGTGCATATCCTGGGATTATTCAGCAGAAAGAGTGCCTTATGGGATATTCAAGATATGGTATATAAAAGTTTGTCCGGTGATAATGATGAAAATCTTTTTGGTGAACAGGTATGTGTCGATGAGTATGACAGGGTTATTGGTTCTAATAAGAGGCTTTTGATTGGGGCGACCGGGCTTACTCTGGAGAAAATTGTGGGTGCTATCCATCACTTAGGAGGCCTGGCAATTGCTTCTCATATTGATCGCCAGAGCTTCAGCATCATTAGCCAATTGGGCTTTGTCCCTGGGGGACTGACTCTTGATGCTCTGGAAATATCTCCTTTAGCCTCTAGAGAGAGACGATATGCTTTTGGCCAAAAATATGATTTTCCTCTCCTCACTTTTTCTGATGCTCACTGTTTGAATGATATAGGCAAAAGTTTTTCTTCTTTCTTGATAGAAAGGGCCAGTCTTGAGGAAACAAAAAAAGCACTAACGGATGACAACGGTCGAAAGGTGAGCATTGAGTAGAGTATGGAAGATATATCTTTACATATTCTTGATATAGTGGAAAATTCTATCAGAGCTTTAGCCACAAGGATTAAGATAAAGATAGAGGAAAATATGGAAAAAGATTGGCTTACCCTGGAGATAGAGGACAATGGTCAAGGGATGGATGAAGTGACTAAAGATAAAGCATTGGATCCGTTTTTTACTACTAAGGCCACTAGAAGAGTTGGACTGGGTCTTCCCCTTCTACACCAGGCAGCCAGAGAAACTGGAGGTAAGCTAGAGATAAGTTCAGAAGCAGGGAAGAAGACCAGAATTAAAACCACTTTTCGCTACAGTCACCCTGACCGGAAGCCCCTGGGCAATATTGAGGAAACCTTGCTTGTTCTAGCAGCAGGTTATCCTGAAGTAGATTTTATTTATGAACATAAAAAAGAAAATAGAGTCTATCGATGGGATAGCAAAAAGATAAAGGATAAGAATGATGATAGATCTAACCATTGATGGCCAACCTCTTAAGGTAGAAGAAGGGAGTACTATCCTCCGGGCAGCCGAGAGTGTGGGAATAAAGATACCTACTCTCTGTTATCACAAAGCCTTAAGTCCCTATGGAGCCTGCCGTATTTGTTTGGTGGAGATAGGTAGGAACGGCAGGAGCCAGATACAGGCTTCCTGTCAATACCGGGTCCAGCCAGGAATGGTAGTTCGTACTTCCTCTGAGAGGGTGACAAGAAGCAGGAAGATAATGGTGGAATTATTACTGGCTCGTTGTCCAAATTCAAAAAGAATCCAGGAACTAGCTGATGAGCTGGGAATTAAGGAAACCCGATTCCTCAAAAAGGATGAGGATTGTCTTCTCTGCGGTTTATGCGTTCGGATGTGTGAGGAAAGAATGGGTAAAAGCACTATCGGTTTTGCCAACCGAGGGATTGCTAGAGAGGTTATTCCTCCTTTTAAGGAGCGCTCTGAAGTCTGTCTGGGTTGTGGAAGTTGCGAATTCGTCTGTCCCACAGAAACAATCAAGCCGGAAGAAATCTGTAAAAAAGAGATAAGGCCGATCGCCTCCGAGTTTGACGAGAATCTAAGCCAACGCTCGGTTATTCACATACCTTTTCCCCAGGCGATTCCCAATAAGGCAGTGATTGATGAGGAGAATTGCATCCATTTTCTTAATGAGAAGTGTGAGGTCTGCAAGGAGTTCTGTGAGGCTGATGCCATAGATTTCAACCAGAAAGAGCAAGTACTGAATGTTGAGGTGGGAGCGGTAATACTTGCCCCTGGGTTTGAAGAATTTGACGCTAAGCTCAAGGGGGAGTTCGGCTATGGAGTGTATCCCAATGTGGTTACCAGCATCGAATTTGAACGGATTCTCAGCGCCTCTGGGCCTTATAAAGGGAAAATACTTCGTCCCAGCGACCAAAGACATCCTAAAAAAATTGCTTTTATTCAGTGTGTCGGCTCGAGGGATCCATCTTGCAATAAAGGCTACTGTTCTTCGGTGTGCTGTATGTATGCCACCAAAGAAGCAACTATTGCCAAAGAACATGAAAGGGAAATTGAGCCTACCATATTCTTCATGGATATGAGGGCTTTTGGCAAGGATTTTGACAAATATTATCAAAGAGCTCAGAAGCAATACGGAATTAGATATATCAAAAGTATGGTTTCCAGTGTGAAACAGATGCAACAAACCAAGAATTTGAAAATAAAATACATTAAAAATGAAAGAGAAGTTGTGCAAGAAGAATTTGATCTGGTGGTCCTGTCAGTAGGACTCAGCCCTTCCGAGAATATTCAGCAACTGGGAAGAAGGCTTGGTTTAGAGCTAAATAAATACGGATTTTGCC
>NJBQ01000007.1 GCA_005223095.1 Candidatus Aerophobetes bacterium Ae_b3a | reverse complement strand
AGGAAATTTCCTCAGCCATTTTTAAATCTGCCTCTTCGTCTACATAGATATGACAGATACCTTTATAGTGCTTAATTACAGGAATAGTAGAATTTTCCATAACTACCCGAATCAGTTCTTCTCCTCCCCGGGGGATAATTACATCAATATAGGCATTCAACTTTAGCATTTCTGTTACTGCCCTTCTATCAGTGGTTTTTATCAGTTGAATAGATCCTGAAGGTAATCCCGTTTCTTGGCCAGCTTTCTCTAAGAGATCAGCTAAAATGATATTAGAGTAGATGGCTTCCGAGCCTCCCCGTAGGATAGCAGCATTGCCTGCTTTCAGGCAGAGCGCTGCTGCATCTATAGTGACATTGGGTCGTGACTCATAAACAATACCAATTACTCCTAGAGGTACAACCATTTTGCCAATTTGCAGCCCGTTTGGTCTCTTTCGTATGTTTTCTATTTTTCCTATTGGGTCTTCTATGCTGACTATCTCTTCTAGACTTTTTGACATTTGTCTAATCCGCTTCTCATCTAAGGTTAATCTATCTATGAGAGCCTTTGACAATTCTTTTTTGTTAGCCAGATTGACATCTTTTTTATTTTCTTCTATTATCCTTTCCCTGTTTTTTTCTATGCTTTCAGCCATTCTCAGTAAAGCTTTGTTTTTTGTGCTAGAGGATAAATTAGCTAGTTCCTGGCTGGCCATTTTGGCTTGCCGGGCTATCTTCAAAATATCTTCTCTAATGTTCATTTGCTTCCTTTCTTCGCTCTTAGCCAGTTGTTAAGTTGACTTTATTTTATTCTACCCACAGCTAAAAGTCAAGAAAACTTGTTGGCTTGCTTTTTTTTTGTAAATATGATATACTCTTCTTGCCTTATGTCTTTCCCAGGGGAAATTGATTGGCAATAGTCATTCTTCCGGTTTATGGTGGAAAACTTGTACTGAAAAAATTGTATGTTAGTGTAGGTATGATATTTTAGTGGCAATTTGAGAGATTAACTGTGATAAGATGACCCAGGAGATTTGAGTAAGATACTTACTATAAGGTGACACAGTCAAGGAGGTGAGGTTGTTTACAGACGAAAATATGATGCAAAGGAGGAAAAACTGTGGCTTATGAAGAAGGAGAGGCTAAATTTCCTATGCCAATACCCAAAAAGTGGATTGTGCGGGGAATAATAGGAATTATTGTTATAGTTGTTCTGGTCGCTAGTTTTTACTCGATTGGACCCGAGCAGGTAGGAGTGATTAAGAGATGGGGTAGATATGTAAGAACTACAGAACCAGGGCTGCATGCTAAATTGCCTTTTGCGGAATCAGTGAGCAAAGTTAGAGTAAAGTATATCTTCAAGCAGGAATTTGGTTTCAGGACTTTGCGAGCCGGAATAGAAACTATATATGCACCGGGGCGATTTGATAGTGAGTCTTTGATGTTGACCGGCGACTTGAATGTAGCTGTGGTGGAGTGGATTGTTCAATATAAAGTTAAGGACCCCATCAATTATCTCTTTGAAGTGAGAAGTGTGGAGGAAACTATCAGGAATATTTCTGAATCGGCTATGCGGCAGGTAGTAGGAGACAGGAGTGTAGATGAGGTTTTGACAGTAGGGCGAATAGAGGTAGCACTGGAGATGCAAGAAAAACTTCAGGAGATTCTGGATAGCTACGATATAGGAATTCAGGTAACCACGGTAAAGTTAAAAGATGTCAACCCACCTGATGCGGTAAAAAACTCCTTTAATGAGGTTAATGTAGCCAAACAGGATAGAGAGACAACAATTAATCAAGCCTGGGAAGCCTATAATAAGGTTATCCCCAGAGCAAAAGGAGAAGCCGAGAAGACTATTAGCGAGGCAGAAGGGTATGCAGTTAATAGGGTGAATAGAGCCGCCGGAGATGCTAATAAATTCTTAGCCGTCTGGCTGGAATATAGTAGGGCCAAGGATGTAACTAAAAGAAGGCTTTACCTGGAGACACTAGAGAACATAATGCCTAAGATAGGGACAAAATATATCATCGATGCGGAACAGAAAGGGATACTTCCTCTTCTGTCGCTAAATCAGAAGGAGGCAGGTAAATGAAGATAGAGCGATGGATTCCTATAATAGTGGTAGTTATTTTGGGATTGATTGTTGTAGGAGGGAGTTTATATACGATAGATCAAACCCAGCAAGTAGTCATTACCCAATTTGGTGAGCCTATAGGCGACCCTATTAGTGAGCCAGGTCTTCATGTAAAGATCCCCTTTATCCAAAAGGTAAACTCTTTTGAAAAACGTATTTTGGCCTGGGATGGTCTTCCTACACAGGTTCCTACAAAAGATAAGAGATATATCTGGGTTGATACTACCGCTCGTTGGAGGATTGTTGATCCTCTTAAATTCCTTCAGACAGTGGGAGGTGAGAGGACGGCCCTGGGAAGGCTCGATGATATCATTGACTCTGCTACCAGAAATCAAATCACCAATCATCTTCTCTATGAATTGGTGAGGGATTCAGGCAGGGAGTTTGTGGAGACGGAGGTAAGTCTGGAGATTGAAGAGGAGTTGGGTGTGGTGCAGTACGGCCGGGAAAAGATAAGTCGGGGAATCCTGGAAGAGGCTGCTCTGCTCGTTCCCCAATTCGGGATAGAATTGGTAGATGTGAGAATTAAGAGGCTTAACTATGTAGAGCGGGTAAGAGAAGGTGTCTATGCCAGAATGATTGCCGAGAGAGAGAGAGTGGCTGAGGAGTATCGTTCCGAAGGTGAAGGAGTAAGGGCTGAAATCGAAGGAAGGAGAGCGAAAGAACTACAAAGAATCACTTCTGAGGCCTACAGAACGGCTCAGGAGATCAAGGGAAAGGCTGATGCGGAAGCTACCAAAATTTATGCAGATGCTTACAATAAAGGTCCTGAATTCTATTCATTCCTGAGGACGCTGGAGATATATGAAGATACTATGGATGAAAATACCTGGTTGATTATGACCTCGGATAGTGATTTTTACAAGTACCTAAAGACTCTATCACCGGAGTAAATCGTGAATGGTGAATGGTGAATAGTAAAAAATAGAACCCCCAAATACGATTCACGAGATACGATTCACCAGCTCTGTTGTGCATGATGCGCAATACGAGAATGGTGACGGAAGAAATTGTCCTGAGGTATTTCTTGACATAAAAAAAAGTTCTTTTATAATATTGGAAAATAAGAACTTGACAGCAAAGGGAGATTTTTATAGAATACAAGAGATAAGTTAGAATATATAACAATTACACTAGCAAGGAAAAAACTAAAGAGGAAAAAAATGGGGGGGTACGTATATTTTTTTGCGCAAAATAGGGCTGAAGGCTCAGCTGACAAGAGAAACCTTCTGGGAGGTAAAGGAGCCAACCTGGCCGAGATGGCCAATTTAGGCGTTCGAATACCGCCAGGTTTCACTATTAGCACTGAGGTATGTCGATATTATACAGCTAAACATGAATATCCGGATGATTTGGAACAGCAAATAAAAGAGAATCTTAAGAAGGTAGAACAAGCCACCAACAGAAGGTTTGGCAGCAGACAAAGACCTCTTTTAGTTTCTGTTCGTTCAGGAGCAAGAATTTCTATGCCAGGGATGATGGATACTGTTCTTAACCTGGGATTAAATGATGCTTCAGCAGAAGGGCTGATTCAAGAAACAAATAATCCACGTTTCACTTACGATGCTTACAGAAGACTGATTCAGATGTTCGGTAGTGTAGTTTTAGGAGTTCCGGGAGAGAAGTTCGAAGAACTCATTGAGAAGAAGAAGGAAGCTAAGGGTGTACAGGATGATATAGAGCTGACTGGGGAGGACTTAAAAGAACTGACGGATGAGTTTAAGGAGCTTACAGAAAAAGAAAAAGGAATTGAATTTCCTCAGGATTCTTTTGAACAACTTAGAATGGCCATAGATGCGGTTTTTGCTTCCTGGAATAATAAAAGGGCTATCAGTTATCGAAAAATTAATAAAATACCCGAGCATTGGGGAACAGCAGTTAATGTTCAGACAATGGTCTTTGGAAATATGGGAGATAGTTCCGGTACCGGAGTTGGCTTTACTCGAGATCCGGCTACGGGAGAGAAAAAACTGTATGGAGAATACCTGATCAATGCTCAAGGGGAAGATGTAGTTGCCGGGATACGGACCCCTCAGCCTTTTTCTACCTTGAAGGAGAAAATGCCAGCAATTTATGCGGAGCTGGTCGATATTACTGAGAAATTAGAGCGGCACTATCGAGATGTGCAGGATTTTGAGTTTACAATAGAAAAGGGCACCCTCTTTATGCTTCAGACCAGAACTGGTAAGAGAACTGCCCAGGCGGCAATAAAAATAGCCTCTGATATGGTTGAAGATGGATTGATTGACAAAAAAGAAGCTTTGATGAGAATAGATCCCGCTCAACTAGAGCAACTCCTACACCGGCGTATTGACCCCCAGGCAAAACTAGAAGTACTTGCCAGCGGGCTTCCAGCTTCTCCAGGAGCAGCCACAGGGGTAGTTGCTTTCACAGCGGATAGAGCTGTAGAATTAGTTGAACAAGGAAAAAAAGTAATCCTTGTTCGTAGCGAGACTTCTCCTGAGGATATCCACGGGATGGCTGTAGCTGAAGGAATCCTTACGGCAAGAGGGGGGAGGACTTCCCATGCTGCTGTAGTGGCCAGGGGGATGGGTAAGTGTTGTGTGGCTGGTTGTGAAGCCATAAAAGTGAATGAAAAAGAGAAGCAATTTAAAGTAAATGGGTTTATGTTCAAAGAGGGTGATTTTATCAGTCTAGATGGAAATACAGGAAGAGTAATAAAAGGAAAAGTATCTACCCTTAAACCTGAGTTAAGTGCGGAATTTGCAGAACTTATGAAATGGGCAAATGAGATAAAGACTCTTGGGGTGAGAGCTAATGCAGATATTCCCGGGGACGCCAGGTTAGCACGTCAGATGGGGGCAGAGGGAGTAGGGCTTTGTCGGACTGAACATATGTTTTTTGGAGAAGAGAGACTCCCTTATGTTCAACAGATGATTTTAGCTGAAAATAAAGAAGAGAGGAAAAAGGCTCTGGAAAAACTAGAGCCAATGCAGAAAGATGATTTTAAAGGAATTCTAGAAGAGATGGAGGGTTTACCCGTCATTATTCGCTTACTAGACCCACCATTACATGAGTTTTTACCCAATTATGAAGACCTTCTTGTGGAAGTAATTAAATTAAGGATGGAAAAGACTGACCAAAAACAACTGAGAGAGAAAGAATCTCTCTTAGAAAAGATAGCAGCCCTAAGAGAGATAAATCCTATGTTGGGACACCGGGGTTGCAGACTGGGGATAACCTTTCCTGAGGTTTATAATATGCAGACAAGGGCAATCTTTGAAGCAGTAGCAGAGTTGATTGCAGAAAAGAGGAGTGTTGAGCCCGAGATAATGATTCCCCTTGTCATTAATGAAAAAGAATTAGCTATTCTTCGAAAAGAAACTGTTCGAATAGCTGAAGAAGTAATGAAAGAAAAAAAGGTGAGGTTTGAGTATAAAATAGGAACAATGATTGAGTTACCGCGTGCTGCTCTCTGTGCAGATAAAATTGCTCAACAGGCAGATTTCTTTTCTTATGGTACCAATGATTTGACGCAGACTACTTTTGGT
Source organism: Candidatus Aerophobetes bacterium Ae_b3a (assembly GCA_005223095.1). Taxonomy (GTDB): domain Bacteria; phylum Aerophobota; class Aerophobia; order Aerophobales; family AE-B3A; genus AE-B3A. The sequence continues at coordinate 43,859 of NJBQ01000007.1, read as the reverse complement.
TTTAGCCGAGATGATGCAGAGGCAAAATTCATTCCTATTTATCTTGAGGATAAGATTTTGACAAATAATCCTTTTGAAATACTTGACCAGGACGGGGTAGGACAACTAATAGAGATAGGAACGCAGAGAGGTCGTAAATCAAATAAGAATTTAGAAGTAGGTATTTGTGGGGAACATGGGGGGGAGCCTTCTTCGGTTAAATTTTGCCACCGTATAGGGCTGGACTATGTTAGTTGTTCTCCCTATAGAATTCCTATTGCTCGTCTAGCTGCTGCTCAAGCGAAACTAGAGGAGGATATGGTCGAAGAGGAAGCCAGAGGCAGATAAGAAAAGGGGATAGATATGATAGCACAAGGAATAGCTATAATTGGAGGAATTCTAGCAGCAGGTCTGTTTTTGGTGTGGTTAAATTTTCGAATAAAGAGATTTAAAGCAATCCCTTTTGTTGTGGGAATTTTGCTTTTGCTATGGGGAGCTTATTTGATATTTGATTTCAGAAGTGTTTTATAGCCAGGCAATGACATAGGGGAGGTGCCAGAGCGGCCAAATGGGGCGGGCTGTAAACCCGTTGGCGTTGCCTACGTTGGTTCGAATCCATCCCTCCCCACCAGGTAATATAGCGTTTAGCGAATAGCATATAGTAGAAGCAGAAAACCTTAGTATAAAGAAACAGTTTTGGGTTATAGTTTTTCATTGTTAGTTTTGAGATTTTGGGCCTGATGGTTTGCCCTATACGCTAAACGCTACCCACTATACGCTATATTTTCTGCCCATGTAGCTCAGCAGGTAGAGCACATCCTTGGTAAGGATGAGGTCACCGGTTCGAGTCCGGTCGTGGGCTCCCGAATAGTGAATCAAAATTCGTGATGCGTCGTGCGTGATGCGTATTGCGCAATACGAGATGCGAAATACTACATACGAGTTTAAAAAGGAGGAAAAGAAGATGGCGCGGGAAAAGTTTGTACGCACCAAGCCTCATCTTAATATCGGTACAATAGGACACGTAGATCACGGAAAAACTACTCTTACAGCGGCTATTACCCAGCTTTTAGCTAAGAAGGGTTTAGCTGAAGCAAAGACCATGGATGAAATTGACAAAGCTCCCGAAGAAAAAGAAAGAGGCTTAACGATTTCTATCTTTCACGCAGAATACGAAACAGAGAAAAGGCATTATGCTCACATAGATTGTCCGGGACATGCTGATTATATCAAGAATATGATTACAGGAGCAGCACAGATGGATGGGACTATCTTGGTAGTCTCTGCTGCCGACGGAGCTATGCCTCAGACCAGGGAACATATTATCCTGGCTCGCCAGGTGAATGTTCCAGCTATAGTGGTATTTTTGAACAAAGTGGACCAGGTGGAAGATAAGGAATTATTGGAATTAGTAGAGCTAGAGGTAAGGGAGCTTCTGTCCAATTACGAATTTCCGGGGGATGAACTGCCTGTTATTTCTGGTTCAGCTCTTCAGTGTCTGGATTGTCTATGCGGAAAGCCAGAATGTCCTAAATGTGGTCCTATCTTGAAGCTGTTGGAAGCAGTTGATGATTATATTCCCATGCCTACCAGGGATGTGGATAAGCCTTTTCTTCTGGAGATAGAGGACGTTTTCACTATTACAGGAAGAGGAACAGTGGTTACGGGAAGAGTGGAGAGAGGAAAAATCAAGGTGGGAGATCAAGTAGAAGTGGTAGGGATGTCTGCTGAGATTAGGAAGACAGTAGCTACTGGTCTGGAGATGTTCAGAAAAACATTAGATGAGTCTCAAGCAGGAGATAACATTGGAGTGCTTTTGCGGGGTGTAGATAAGGGTGAAGTACAAAGAGGGCAGGTACTGGCTGTTCCTGGGAGCATAACTCCTCACACAAAGTTTGAAGCGGAAGTATATGTGCTATCCAAAGAAGAAGGGGGACGACACACACCTTTCTTTGAAGGTTACCGTCCTCAGTTTTATCTCCATACCACAGATGTAACTGGTGATGTTAATCTTCCTGAAGGGGTTGAAATGGTTATGCCTGGTGACAATGCTAAGCTAACCATAAAACTCATAACTCCTATTGCCATGGAACAGGGATTAAGGTTTGCTATTCGAGAAGGAGGGCATACAGTAGGAGCGGGAGTAGTTGGTAAGATAATTGAATAAAAAGGCTAGATAAATAGAATGAGACAAATAGTTACCCTTGTCTGTGGGGAGTGCAAGAGGAGAAATTATACCACTTCCAAGGAGAAGAAGAAATCCTCATTGAATCTTAAAAAATACTGTAGGTTTTGCCGTAAACATATTTTTCATAAAGAAAAATAGGTCCGTAGCTCAACTGGCTAGAGCACCGGACTCCAAATCCGGCGGTTGCGGGTTCAAGTCCTGCCGGGCCTGCCAGTAAGTCCGTGCTGCGTATTGCCTGAAAGGAAAATGGAAGAGAAAACAAATAATCCAGAACCAATAAGGGTATTTAAAGAAGAAGTACAGGAGATAGATTAAATAAAATGAAAGAGATCTTGTCTGTCTTAAAAAACGCAATACGCAATACGCAATACGATATACGAGAGGGATAGGAAAATGGCAAATAAGATAAGTACCTTTCTTCAGGCAGTTAAGGCGGAGATGAAGAAGGTAACCTGGCCCAGTCGGTCTCGAATCATAAGATCTACTTTGGTAGTCCTGATTACTATTGTTATTTTCGGTATATTTATTGGTGGAATAGACTTTATGTTTTTCCAGATTCTAAAGTTTTTTCTAGGGTGATACTATGAATAAAAAATGGTATGCTTTGCATACATATGCAGGCCAAGAAGATAAAGTGAAGGCTAACCTCAAACAGCGGATTGAATCCTTTGGGATGAAAGATAAGATTTCTCAAATGTTGATTCCCAAAGAGAAAATAGCGGAAGTCAAAGATGGAAAGAGGAGGATTTACAGTAGAAAATTTTTTCCTGGGTATATGTTGATCGAAGCAGAGCTAACAGATGAGACTAAGTTTGTTGTTAGTAATACTCCTGGTGTTAGCGGTTTTGTTGGTCCTAACGACCAGCCCGTTCCTTTAGACGAGAAAGAGGTGAAGAACATTGAAGATAGAATGGGTTTACTAGAGAAACAGCCAAAGCCTGGCATTGTTTTCGATCCAGGAGAAACAGTTCGTATTGTTAAAGGACCTTTTAGTAACTTTCAAGGAGAGATATTGGAGGTGAACTCTCACCAACAGAGACTAAAGGTTCTAGTTTCTATATTTGGGAGAGAGACGCCGGTAGAATTGGAATATGTCAATGTGGAGAGACTCTGATGCCTAAAAAGCCCATAATGGCTCGTATCAAATTACAAATTCAAGCAGGTAAAGCTAATCCTGCTCCTCCGGTAGGGCCTACGCTAGGCCAGCATGGAGTTAGTATAATGGACTTTTGCAAAGCTTTCAATGATAAGACTAAGAATCAGGGAGATGTTTTGATACCGGTGCTTATAACTGTTTATAGGGATAGGTCTTTTACTTTTGAATTAAGGACTCCTCCGGCTGCATCCTTACTTAAGAAAGCAGCCGGGATTGAAAAGGGTTCGGGGGAACCCAATAAGATAAAAGTAGGTAGCGTAGGAAGAGAAGACTTGAGGAAAATAGCTCAGATTAAATTGGCGGACTTGAATGCTTATGATATTGAAGCAGGAGCGAAAATCATTGAGGGAACGGCCAGAAATATGGGTCTGGAGATAAAAGAATAAAGACCGTATATTGTGAATGGTGAATAGTGAATGGTCAAAGAATTAAGAACCTCAAATACGATTCACGATTCACGAGATACGAACAACGGAGTTATGATGGCTAAGCGAAGTAAAAGATATCTTCTTTTGAAGAAAAAAATAGATAAAAATAAAGAGTATACTCCTCTGGAAGCGATAAAGTTGGTCAAAGAGACTTCTAATTCCCATTTCGAGGAGTCAATGGAAGTAGCTATTCCTCTGAACATAAAGCCAAAAGAAAAAGGAGAGAGAGTAAGAGGAACGGTGATTCTTCCTCAAGGAACGGGTAAGAAGGTAAAGATAGTTGTTTTTGCCCAAGGGGATAAAGCTAAAGAAGCAGAGGAAAAAGGGGCTGACTATGTGGGTGCAGAAGAGATAGCCAAGAAGATACAGGGAGGATGGTTAGATTTTGATGTGGCGGTTTCTACTCCGGAAATGATGAAAATTGTAGCAAGACTGGGGAAGATTCTTGGTCCGCGTGGCTTGATGCCGTCCCCTAAAGTGGGAACAGTAAGTGATAGTCCAGGTGAGTTAGTTGAGGAACTAAAAAAAGGGAGAATTGAATATAGAAATGATGTTACGGGAGTGGTGCACGTTCTAATGGGAAAGGTTTCCTTTTCTGAAGAAGCTCTATTGGAGAATCTGAAAGTTTTATTGGCGTCTTTGATTAAAGACAAACCCTCTACAGTGAGAGGAAGATATTTTAAAGGCATTTCCCTCTGTTCTACTATGGGCCCGGGAGTGAAAATAAAGATAGACAAAGCTTTGGAAATGTTATGAGAATAAAAATAGAAGGAAAAAAAGAAGAAGTAAAGAGAATAAGAGAGAATTTGATAGAGAGCAAGGCTTCTTTTTTCCTTGATTTTCGGGGGTTAAAAGTAGCTGAATTAACTGAATTCAGAAAGCTTTTAAGAAGAGAAGGGGCGAATTTCTATGTAGTCAAAAACACCTTGGCTCGCTTAGCTATAGAAGGAACAGAATTGAGGGATTTAGACAAATTTCTGTCTGGATGCACAGGGGTAGTCTTTGGAGGAGAGGACCCTGCGGCGCCAGCTAGAATAATTAAAGGATTTGGCAAAAATCATTCCCATTTGGTAGCAAAAGGAGGAGTCCTAGGTGAAGATATCCTAACGGATGATGAAGTAGGAAGACTAGGAGATTTACCTCCCAAGAAAGACCTTTTGGCACAGGTTTTGACAGAATTACAGTTGCCCTTGAGAGGATTGCTGGAGGTATTGAGTGCCCCTTTAAATGATCTGGTTTTTTTACTAAATTCAATTTTAGAAAAGAAGAAGGAGACTGAGCAATGACCACATCATCCGAAGTAAAAAAGAAGGTAAAAAAGGAAGATAATAAGAAGAAAGAAGTAAAAGCGGCAGTAGGTAAAAGCAAGAAAGATGAAATTATAAAAGCAATTGGGCAGATGAATGTATTAGAGCTCTCCAATCTAGTAAAAGAGTTAAGGGAGGAGTTTGGAATAGAGGCACTTGCCACACCAATAGTTGCGCAGGCTTCTGGAGCTCCTGAGAAAGAAGAAGAGGAAAAGACTGAGTTTGATGTGATTCTAAGCGAGATGGGTAGTAAAAAAATTCAAGTTATTAAAGAAGTACGAAAACTTACTTCCCTGGGATTAAAAGAAGCTAAGGATTTAGTAGAACAAGCTCCAAAACCGATTAGGGAAAATGTAGCTAAAGAAGAAGCTTTAAAGATCAAGGAAACTCTGGAGGCAGTAGGGGCTAAGGTTGAAATAAAATAGCAAGGGAAGGTTATGTATAAAAAGACAGAAGAAAGAGTGATGGATTTTAGCAAGTTTAAATCTGTAGCAGAGATTCCCAATCTTTTACAGATACAGAGATATTCCTTTGAAAATTTCCTTCAGAGAGATGTTCCTCCCCAACAGAGGAAAAAAGAAGGGCTACAAAAGATCTTTGTGGATGCTTTTCCGGTAGAAAGTTACAATCAGAAATTAATCCTGGAATTTGTAGGATATCGTTTTGGAGAATCCGCATATGATATAGAAAAATGCCGGGAGGAGGAATTAACCTATTCTCTCCCCTTCTATGTTAAGCTTCGCTTAAAAAAGAAGGAAGTGGGAGAGGTCACCCAACAAGAAGTTTATCTAGGGAATTTTCCTTTAATGTCAAAAAAGGGAAGTTTTATTATTAATGGAGCAGAAAGAGTAATAGTCAGTCAGTTACAACGTTCTCCTGGGGTTTTTTTTGAGGAAGATACTTCTATTTCTGCCGGGAGTGATATCCTCTACCGAGCGCGAATTATTCCCGAACGAGGCAGTTGGCTTGACCTGGAAATAAAAGAGGATCTTTTGTATATGAGGATTAATCGAGGCAGGAGATTCCTGGCCACATTGTTTTTAAGGGCATTGGGAGAGAATCCGGAAAGAATTCTGAAGAAATTTTCCTATCCTCAAGAGAGAAAAATGATGGAAGATAGTTTTAAGCAAGATGGGGCAAACTCGCAAAAAGATGCTCTTGTTAAAATCTACCAAAGACTGAGGCCAGGTCGTCCTCTTGTCTTTGAGTCGGTAAAGGAGGTTTTCCATAGAACTTTCCTTGATCCTCGTAGGTATGATTTAGGTAAAGTGGGGAGATATCAGCTGAATAAAGAGTTAGGCTTAGATTGCGATTGGGATGTGGGGATTCTTAGATCAGATGATGTGGTAGGAATTATACTATATTTACTGGAACTAAACCGGGAAAAAAAAGAAATAAAAAGCTTGGACCATCTTTCCCATAGAAGAGTGAGGAGAATAGGTGATCTTTTGAAAGAGCAACTTCGTGTTGGGTTAACTCATCTTACAAGAATAATTCAGCAAGGGATGAGTATCCAGGATCCGGAACTAATCACTCCTCGTTCTCTGGTTAATACTATAGTAGTAAAAAGTTCCATAAACAGCTTTTTCAATACAGGACAGCTTTCTCAATATCTAGATCAAACCAATCCCCTAACAGAATTAACTCATAAACGCAGACTGTCTACCCTCGGTCCGGGAGGATTAACCCGGATGCAGGCAAAAGAAGAGATAAGGGACGTCCATTATACCCATTATGGACGGATTTGTCCTATAGAAACGCCAGAAGGACAAAATATTGGCTTAATTACTTCTCTGGCTACTTATGCTAGAGTGAATGAGCTGGGCTTTTTGGAGACACCTTATAGAAAAGTGAAAAATGGAAAGGCAACTGAGGAAGTAGTATACCTTGATGCCCGCGATGAAGATGAATATTATATTGCTGGAGCAAGTTCTGTAGATGAGAAAGGAAGACTTGTCTCGCCGAAAGTCATAGGGAGATATAAGGGGGATATTGTAAATATTTCTAAGGAAGAAGTTGATTATGTGGATATTTCCCCTAAACAGATAATAAGTGTTACTACCTCCTTAATTCCTTTTGTAGAGCATAACGAGGCCAATAGAGCATTAATGGGCTCAAATATGCAGCGCCAGGCAGTGCCTCTGGAGAGACCAGAGCAGGCTTTAGTCCAAACAGGCATGGAAGCTAGGGTAGCAGAAGATTCTATGAGTGCGGTGAGAGCAAAAGAAGAGGGGGAAGTTATCTATGTAGATGCTGACAGGATAAAAATAAAAACTTCCAGGGGGGTGGATGAATATATTTTAGATAAATTTATAAGATCTAATCAAAGAACCTGTATTAATCAAAAACCTATTGTGAAGAAGAAGGATAGAGTAAAAAGGGGAGCATTTATAGCTGATGGTCCGGCTATTACCAGAGGTAAATTGTCTTTAGGCCGGAATGTTCTGGTAGCTTTTATGCCGTGGGAAGGATATAATTTCGAGGATGGGATTCTCATTAATGAGAAATTGGTGAAAGAGGATATTTTTACTTCTATGCATATTGAGGAATTTCAAATAGAAGCAAAGGAACTACGATCAGGAGTAGAGGAGATAACGGCTGATGTGCCCAATGTTGACGAGTCCTATTTGAAGAATTTGGATGAAAACGGTATTGTAAGAATTGGAGCAGGGGTGGAACCAGGGGATATTCTTATGGGTAAAGTTACTCCTCAAGTGGAGATAAAACTTACTCCAGAGGAGAGGCTTCTCAGGAGTATCTTTGGAGAAAAAGTTCAGAAGGTAAAAGATAATTCTTTGCGGGTTCCCCCTGGCATCAGAGGCAAAGTGATAAAAATCAAGGTTTTCTCTCAGGAGAACCAGGACGACTTACCTCCTGGTGTGCTCAAGAGAGTAAAAGTGTATATAGCTATCCAACGTAAAATCAGAGTAGGGGATAAGATAGCCGGTCGACATGGAAATAAGGGGGTCGTTTCCAAAATCCTTCCGGAAGAAGATATGCCCTGCCTTATTGATGGGACCCCGGTGGATATAGTTTTGAATCCTTTAAGTGTTCCTTCCAGGATGAACGTAGGTCAAATTCTGGAGATTCATCTTGGTCTGGTGGCTAAAAATTTGGGAGTACAGGCGGTGTGTCCTGTCTTTGAAGGACCCAAAGTCGAAGAGATAAGGGATTTGTTGAAGAGGAATAATCTGCCTGAATCAGGCAAAATGGCTCTCTATGATGGACGAACAGGAGAGCTTTTTCATAAAGAAGTTGCCGTAGGTTATATGTATGTGATGAAACTTATTCATTTGGCTGAGGAGAAAGTACATGTGCGCTCCACCGGTCCATATGCTCTAATTACTCAACAGCCGCTGGGAGGAAAATCCAGACAGGGTGGACAAAGATTTGGAGAAATGGAAGTGTGGGCTCTGGAAGGATATGGAGCAGCTTATACTCTGCAGGAAATGCTTACGGGCAAATCTGATGACCTGCAAGGCAGAGTTCGAATCCATGAGCAGATAATAAAAGGGGAGAATACATTGGATGCTCAAACTCCAGAATCCTTTAAGGTTCTTATCAAAGAATTTCAATCGTTAGGATTAAGCTTGGAATTTTGGAGGAATGGAAAACGACTTTCCATTAGAGATATGGAAGAAGAAGAATAGGAGATAAAATTGTGGAGAGTTAGCGATATTGAGAAGATCAGAATCAAATTAGCTTCTCCCAGAGAGATGAGAGAATGGTCTTTTGGAGAGGTAAGAAAGACGGATACTATTAATTATCGTACTTTTAGACCGGAAAGGGGTGGGCTCTTTTGTGAGCAGATTTTCGGTCCTACAAAGAGTTACGAGTGTTATTGTGGCAAATATAGAAAGATGAAGTATAAAGGGGTCAAATGTGAGCGTTGTGGAGTTGAGGTCACTTCCTCTAAGGTCCGTCGAGAGAGAATGGGACACATTGAATTGGTTACTCCAGTTGCCCATATATGGTACATGAAGACTTACCTACCTCTTCTATTGAGTTTAAGGAAAAGTGATGTAGAAAAGATAATCTATTTCATAAATTATATAGTTATAGACCCGGGTAAGACTTCCTTAAAAAAGATGCAGATTTTTGATGAGGAAGAATATCAGGGATATAATGATCTATATGGGGAAGGTAGTTTTGAAGCGGATACAGGGGCAGGAGCAATTTTGAAGATTCTAAAAAGTATGAATCTGGAAAAATTGCAGGAGGAGTTAAGGGAGAATTTACTTCAGGAGAGAACAAAAGGAAAAAGAATAAAACTAATTAAACGGTTGGAACTGGTAGAGAATTTTATCCGTTCGGGCAACAAACCTGAGTGGATAATTCTGACGATTGTTCCTGTTATTCCGCCTGATTTTCGCCCCATGGTACAGTTAGAAAGTGGGATTTTTGCTAATTCGGATTTAAATGATCTCTACCGACGTATCATCAATCGGAATAATCGTCTGAAATATTTATTGGAGATAGGTGCGCCGCAGATAATTATTCGAAATGAGAAAAAAATGCTCCAGCAATCCGTAGAGGCTGTTTTTGAGAATGAAAAACTTCCCCAGCCTATACTGGGAGGGGGAGGGAGGCCACTTAAATCCTTAAGTGAAATAGTTAAAGGTAAACAGGGTAGATTCAGGCAGAATCTTCTGGGCAAAAGGGTTGATTATTCGGGAAGAGCGGTGATTGTGCCAGGGCCAAATTTGGAGATTTATCAATGTGGTTTGCCTGAGAAAATAGCTCTGGAGCTCTTTAGGCCTTTTGTTCTGGGAGAGATTATGCGAGAGAACAAAGCTGAGACGATAAAAAGGGCTAATGATCTGATAGAAAGGGTTGATCCATTTGTTTGGGAGATACTAGAAAAAGTGGTCAGAGATCATCCAATACTCTTGAATCGTGCTCCCACCTTACATCGATTAGGTATTCAGGCTTTTCAACCAGTCTTGATAGAAGGTAACGCTATTCAACTTCATCCTCTGGTATGCAGTGCCTTTGGTGCCGATTTTGATGGCGACCAGATGGCAATACATATTCCCCTTTCTTATGAAGCGCAACTTGAAGCAAGTACTTTGATGTTCCCTGTGAACAATCTTCTCTCTCCAGCTAACGGAAATCCTATATTTGCTCCTACTCAGGATATTACGGTGGGTTGTTACTATTTGACCATAAAAGGCAAAAAAGAGGAAAAGGAGAAGGTTTTTTCTAGCTTAGATGAGATAATTATTGCTTATGAGCTGAAAAAAGTATTCCTGCATCAACCCATAAAATTATTGCATAAAGGTAAGTGGATAGAAACTACTCCTGGAAGAGCGATTTTTAATGAGATACTCCCGCAGGGAATAGGATTTGAAAATTCTTTAGTGGATAAAAATAGATTAACCCGGATCATAGGTAAAATCTGGCAGAAATATGGAAATGCAGTTACCGTGGAATTTTTAGACAAAGTAAAAAAGCTAGGGTTCGAATATGCCACTAAATCGGGATTGACTTTTGCTATGTCTGATGTACCGGATATAGTAAGAAAGAAAAAGGTACTACAGCATGCGGAAGAGGAAGTAACAGGATTTAATCTAAGAGCTGAAGACGGGGAAATAAGCGAAGAAGAGAGATATAAAGACGTGATAGACGTGAGAATGAGAGTTATTGACCAAATAACAAAAATGGTCTCTGATTATCTTTCTATCAATCCCTTTAATTCTCTTTATATGATGTGGAAATCAGGAGCAAGGGGTTCTGCTACGCAATTGCGGCAGATAATAGGTATGAGAGGTTTGATGGCCAGGTCTATTAGAGAAACCTATCGCCGTGAACTCTGGGATGAGGTCTTTAAGAGAAAATTAGACATCCCTTCTGATATAATTAAACAATATTTCTATCCTCTTTCTGGCGGTAGGCTAAAGGGGAGAATTGGTGAGGAACCTGTTAGATCCAGTTTCAAAGAGGGCCTTACTGCTCCGGAGTACTTTGCCTCCACTTCAGGAGGGAGAAAAGGTTTGGTAGATACTGCTTTGAAGACAGCTTATGCGGGTTATCTCACTCGAAAATTAGTATCTGTGGGTCAAAATCTTATCATTACCCAGGAGGATTGTGGTGCCATAGATGGTCTTTCTGTGAAAAGACCGGATAAAGGAGGGGGAACAAGGCAATCCTTGGGAGAAAGGATTCTGGGGAGAGTAGCTGCTTCGCCTGTCATAAATCCTTCTACAGAGAAGGTTATTATAGACTCGAATAAAGAAATTACAGAGGACATAGTTCGAAGAATAGAAAAAGCTGAGATTAAGGAAGTAAAAATTCGTTCCCCTTTGACTTGTCAAGCTAGGTGGGGTCTATGTCAGAAATGCTACGGGTGGGACCTTTCTACTCATAGACTGGTTAGTTTAGGTGAGGCGGTAGGAGTGATAGCGGCTCAGTCTATAGGTGAGCCGGGAACCCAGCTTACTCTACGGACATTCCATACCGGCGGCATATTTCAGAAGGGGGGGGATCTTCCTCAGGGCTTACCACGAGCTACCGAGCTCTTTGAGCCACGCAAGGAGAATCTTCCTCGCAAGGGAGTTGTTCGTCAACGTCAGGGAGAAGAGGCTCTGATAAGTGAAATAGAGGGAAGAGTAAGCATAGAAGAAAGAAAAGGTCGTAGTTTTATTAGGATTAAGGGAGAGGGGGATGAGGAAGTTACCTATGAGGCGGGAGATGATAGGTTGGTCTCTGAGGGAGAGATGGTAGAAGCAGGCGCTAAGATAATGGAAGGCATCATAAATCCTCGTTCACTCCTCAACGTGAAAGGGATTAGAGCCGTAGAAGAGTATTTAGTTAATCAGATACAGCAAGTTTATAGATCTCAGGGTGTGGATATCAATATCAAACACTTTGAAGTAATCATAAGACAAATGATGAGAAAGGTAGAGGTAGTGGAACCAGGAGATACAGGTTATATACCAGGAGAACAGGTAAATAAGATAGACTTTGAAGAGGTTAATAGGAAGATAAGGGAGCAGAAGGGTAAGCCTGGCACGGGAAAACCTGTTCTTCTGGCTGTCCCTAAAGCTGTGCAGGAAGATAAGGAGAGTTTTCTCTCTGCTGCTTCTTTTCAAAGGACGAAACAGGTTTTAGCTGAAGCGGCGATTTGTGGACAGGTGGATTTTCTTAGAGGGTTAAAGGGTAATGTAATCATCGGAAAATTAGTTCCGGCTGGAACAGGATTTAATCAGAAACCGAGGGAAAGCACGCCAGTATAAGAAAGGATAATAAATGCCCACTATAAATCAGTTGGTAAGAAAAGGACGAAAAAAGATCAAAAGGAAAAAGAGGAGTCTGGCTCTGGAAGAATCGCCTCAGAAAAAAGGAGTTTGTATAAGCGTAAGGACACTTACACCTAAAAAACCCAATTCGGCATTAAGGAAGGTGACCAGAGTTAGACTGTCCAATGGAAAAGTAGTTACTGCTTATATTCCTGGGGAAGGACATAATCTTCAGGAACATGCCATAGTTATGGTAAGAGGAGGAAGAGTGAAAGATCTGCCGGGAGTAAAATATCATGTTGTGCGTGGTACGTTAGATACGATGGGAGTGGAGGGTAGAAAGAAGAGTCGCTCCAAATACGGAAAGAAGAGGGAATAAGGGGAGTCTAATGGCAAGACGGAGAATATCAAAAAAGAGAGCTATATTTCCAGATCCTGTGTATAGTAGCCAGGTAGTAAGTAAGTTTATTAATAAAATAATGAGAGCAGGGGAAAAAAGCAAAGCAGAAACTATTTGTTATGGGTGTTTTGATATTATAGAGAAAAGAGAAAAGAAGAACCCTCTTGAAGTTTTTCAGCAGGCCCTGGAAAATGTTAAACCTGTCCTGGAAGTTCGTTCGCGTCGTGTAGGAGGGGCTACTTATCAGATACCAGTAGAGGTCAGGCCAGGAAGACGAGAAGCTCTAGCTTTTAGATGGATTCTGCAGTTCGCTCGTCAAAGAAAAGGCAAGTCAATGAGGGAGAAACTGGCGGAAGAAATTATGATGGCTTTTCGAAAGGAAGGATTGGCGATAAAGAAGAAAGAAGACACTCATAGGATGGCGGAGGCTAATCGAGCCTTTGCCCATTACCGGTGGTAATAAAGGACAGCGTTTATAAGATTCTCAGCCTGCTCTGCGGTGAAATATGATAAGGCTCAAAGATATGAAAACTCAAAATTCTCTAAGTAAAATTCGAAATATTGGTATAATAGCTCATATAGATGCGGGCAAAACTACGACTACTGAACGTATCCTATACTACACTGGAAAAATCCATAAGGTGGGAGAAGTGCATGAGGGGACTACAGTGATGGATTGGATGGAACAGGAGAGAGAAAGAGGTATCACCATAACTTCTGCTGCTACTACCTGTTCTTGGAAAAACTATCAGATTAATATTATAGATACTCCTGGCCATGTGGATTTCACTGTGGAAGTAGAAAGAGCTCTACGGGTCCTGGATGGAGCAATAGTTATTTTCTGCGGTGTAGAGGGGGTAGAGCCTCAATCGGAAACAGTTTGGCGCCAGGCCGACCGTTATGGTATCCCCCGTATTATTTTCATCAATAAGTTGGATAGAGTAGCAGCTAATTTTTATCATAGTGTAGAAAGAATAGGAGAGAAATTCAGTCTTATTCCTTTGCCTATTCAGATTCCCATAGGAGAGGAGGAGGGTTTTGTTGGGGTGGTAGATATAATAAGAATGAAGGCTATTATATGGCAAGGAGAGGGACTAGAGGTTAAGATTGTGGAGAGGGATGTCCCTCCTTCTATAAAGGAGAAAGCTTTTCATTGGCATAACTATCTGATGGAAAAGATAGCAGAGAGCAATGAAGGATATCTGGAGAGGTTTATAGAGGAAAAGAGTTTAAGCGTTAAAGAAATAAAAGAAGAGATAAGGTCGATGACTTTAGCTCATAAAGCGGTTCCTGTTCTTTGTGGAAGCTCTTTGAAAAATAAGGGAATACAACTTTTGTTAAATGCTGTCAATGATTATCTTCCTTCTCCTCTGGACATTCCTCCCGTAGAGGGAGTGAATCCAATAACGCAGGAGAGAGAAAGAAGAAAACCTTCTCCCCAAGAACCATTTTCTGCTCTGGCTTTTAAGGTAGTAACAGACCCTTATGTAGGCAGGTTGACCTATCTGAGGGTTTATTCTGGGAGAATAGAGAAAGGCTCCTTTGTCTATAACTCTACTAAAAATAGAAAAGAGAGAATTGCCAAGATTCTAGAGATGCATGCTAACTATCGAAAGGAAAGAAAGGAGATTGTTGCTGGTGATATAGGAGGGATTGTAGGGCCCAGAAGCATTGATACAGGGGATTCCCTTTGTGGGAATAGTAATCCCATAATTTTTGAAGGGATGGAATTCGCTGAACCGGTTATTTCCATAGCCATTGAGCCAAAGACAAAAACAGATGAAAATAAATTGTATGGTTCTTTACGTAAATTAGTTCAGGAAGATCCTACTTTCAAGATTAACCAGAATGAGGAGACAGGGCAGACTATAATTTCGGGTATGGGTCAGCTTCATCTTGAAATCATGCTGGATAGACTTAGACGAGAGTTTGATATTGAAGTAAATAGTGGCAAACCTCAGATTGCTTATAAGGAGGCTATAAGAAAAAGAGCTTACGCCAGGGGTCAATATATTCATCAAAGCGGGGGTAGAGGGCAGTATGGTGATGTAGAGCTTGAGGTTGAACCGATAGAGAATGGCCAGAAAACCTTCCTGGATAAAACTAAAGGAGGGGTCATTCCTAAAGAGTTTATCGCGGCAATAAGAAAAGGAGTTGAGCGAACTATGAGAGTTGGTGTCCTGGCAAGTTATCCGATGGTTAATGTTAAGACTACTCTTCTTGATGGTTCATATCATGCGGTAGATTCCTCAGAGTTCGCCTTTAGAACTGCTGCCTCTATTGCTTTCAAAAAAGCATCTCGACAGGCCGATCCTTATTTACTAGAACCTGTGATGAAGCTAGAGATAAGGATTCCCCAGGATTCTATGGGTGAGGTAATGGGAGATATTGTTAGTCGGCGGGGGAGGATTTATCATACAGAACTCAAAGGAACCATCTATTATATTAGTGGTTATGTTCCGTTGGCTGAGTTATTTGATTATGTTACTAAGTTACGTTCATTGACTCAAGGAAAGGGTATCCCGAACATAGAGTTCTATCGTTATGAAGAAGTGCCTTCCGATAGAGCTGAAACAATTATTGGGCAAGGGGGAAAGAATGCCTAAACAGAAGATCAGAATTAAGTTAAAGGCTTATGACCATAAAATAATAGATCAATCAGTTAAGCGGATTATCGAAACGATAGAAAGAACAGGGGCTAAGATCTGTGGTCCCATTCCTCTACCCACTAAAATTAGCCGATTTACAGTGATAAAATCTCCTCATGCTGACAAGGATGCCCGAGAGCAATTTGAGATCCGACTGCACAAAAGACTGATAGATATTTTAGAATCTAATCCTAAAACAGTTGATGCACTGATGGGTATGAATCTTCCTACGGGCGTGCATGTAGAGGTCAAATTATGAGTAAGGTAATATTAGGTAGAAAACTTGCAATGACTCAAATATTTGATGAAAATGTTCTTATCCCTATAACTATTGTGGAAGCAGGACCTTGCATAATAGTCGAGAGAAAAGTAAAAGAAAAGAATGGTTACAATGCTATTCAGTTAGGTTTTTTAGAAGTAAAGGAGAATCGAGTTAACAAGCCAGAGTTAGGGCACTTTAAAAAGAGTGAAGTTCGTCCTCAGAAATACTTGAGGGAGATAAGGGTAAAGGATATCGGTAATTTAAAGATTAGAGATGAGATTAGAGTAGATGTTTTCAAAGAAGGGGATTTAGTTGATGTTGTTGGTATTTCTAAGGGAAAAGGATTTGCCGGTGTGGTTAAGAGATATGGTTTTAAAGGAGGTCCTGCTTCTCATGGAGCAGGAGGTTGGCGTCGACGGCCTGGTTCTATAGGTGCTTCTGCTGATCCTTCTCGAGTATTTAAAGGTAAAAAAATGCCCGGAAAGATGGGAGCAGAGAAAAAGACAGTTCGTAATCTAAAAATAGTAAAGGTAGACAAGAAAGAGAACCTTCTTTTGATCAGGGGAAGTTTGCCCGGAATTAAAGGAAGTTTGTTAACTATAAAAAGCTCCAAATAGTAATATATGGAGATACGAGAATGGAGGAGCAGGCCGAAGGCCACTGAGGGGAGGCACTTCTCTCCTTAGGTATCTAAATATGGAACTAAAAGTTTATAATATGCAGGGAAAAGAAATAGAGAAAGTCACTTTAGATGATGATATCTTTGGAGGGGAGGTTAGGCAATCTGTTCTAAGAGAGGCTATTCTAGCTTATGAAGCTGCCCAACATCAGGGTACGGTTTCTACCAAGAATCGAGCCAAGGTAAGAGGGGGAGGTAGGAAGCCATGGGCCCAAAAAGGTACGGGAAGAGCCAGGGCAGGAACTAATCGCTCACCCCTTTGGGTAGGAGGGGGAATTATTTTTGGACCTCAAGCCAGAAAATGTAGGTACCCTCTGCCTCAAAAGGTAAAACGACTGGCTTTGCAATCTAGCCTGAGAAAGAAAACTAAAGAAGGAAATCTTCTAGTCATAGACAAGATAAGTGTCGCCAAAGGAAAAACTAAGGAAATGGTGGAATTCTTGCAAAAATTTAATTTAAAGGAAAAGACTTTACTAGTTTTGAATAAATGGGATAAGAAAGTAGTTAGGTCGTGTTCTAATCTAAAAGAGTTGACTCTTTCTTGCTCTTCTAACATTTGTGGATACGATATACTTTCCCATCATACTTTATGTTTAACTAAAGGGGCGTTAGATACGGTGACCAAGAGAGTGAAAAATGAATAAAGTTCCTCAGGCTATTATTTCGCGGCCGATAGTCTCAGAGAAAGGGACCCAATTATTAACAGAGAATAAATATCTCTTTGAAGTTCCTTTAAAGGTAAATAAAATTGAGATTAAAAAAGCGGTGGAGGAGTTGTTCAAAGTAAAAGTGGAAAGTGTCAGGACTATGCATGCAAGGGGAAAAAGTAAGAAATGGCGGGGTCGAAGCATAGGAAAAATTCCTCGCTGGAAAAAAGCTATAGTAAGATTGAAAGAGGGAGAGGTTATAGAGGATTTAGGAGCCTAGAATGCCTGTAAAGAAATATAAACCTACTTCTCCTGGTAAAAGACACAGGAGTGGATTTGACTTTTCTAATATTACTAGAAAAAAGCCAGAAAAGAGCCTGTTGGTTAGTCTAGTGAAAAAAGGGGGGAGAAATAATCAAGGTAAAATCAGTGTCAGACATAAAGGAGGAGGAGTAAAAAGAAGATATCGTTTGATTGATTTCAAAAGAGACAAAGTAGGGATTCCAGCCTATGTTGCCTCAATTGAATATGATCCTAATCGCTCGGCAAGAATCGCTCTCTTGCACTACAAGGATGGAGAGAAAAGATATATTATTGCTCCCTTGAAGTTGAAGGTGGGGGATGAACTTATTTCGGGGGAGAAAGCTCCCATAAAAGAGGGGAATACTCTTCCCTTGCGAGAAATCCCTGAAGGAAGTCTTATTTGCAATATTGAATTAAAAAAAGGAAAGGGAGGTCAGATAGTCAGGGCTGCCGGGACAAGTGCTCAGCTTCTAAGTAAAGAGGGAAAGTTTGCTCAAATTAAGCTCCCTTCTAGAGAGATAAGGTTAGTTCATTTGGAATGTAATGCTACTGTGGGTCAAGTGGGAAATCTAGAACATGAGAATATCACTATCGGTAAAGCTGGTAGGTCCAGGTGGTTAGGTAGACGTCCTCGAGTACGGGGATCAGCAATGAATCCTGTAGACCATCCGCACGGAGGAGGGGAAGGTCGAAGTGGTCCGGGAAGACACCCGGTAACTCCTTGGGGCCAACCTACTAAAGGGAAAAAGACTCGAAAGAAAAGACAGGCCTCTGATAAGTTAATTGTTCAAAGAAGAAAGAAGAAATAGCAATAATACTAGCGTATAGCGTTTAGTGAAAGCAAAAACCAATAAAGTTAAAAGTGCAAAACTAAAGCTCATTGTTCATAGTTCATTGAGAAAAAGAATAAGATTTATAGCCAGAAATTTTTAATCAATGAACAATGAACCAGGAACGATGAACTAGATAGGGAGAAGAGGATGGGACGTTCAAAGAAAAAAGGTTTTTATGTTGAGCCCTCTTTATTAAAGAAGATAGAAAAAATGAAGAAAGGCAAAAAGGAATCTATTAAAACTTGGTCGCGCCGGTCTATGATTACACCTGATTTTGTAGGTTATACCTTCGCTGTCCATAATGGGAAAGACTTTCGTAATGTCTATATTACTGAAGATATGGTTGGACATCGATTAGGCGAATTTTCTCCTACACGTAAATTCGGTCGTCATGGAGCGCATACAAAGAGGACTATAACGGTAAAATAATACCAGCGTAGCGCGTTTAGCGTATAGTGAATGGTTGTTAGTCAATAATGAGGGAAAATCGAATTTCCGGTTTTGATTTATACTAAATACGATTCACCATTCACTAACAACGAATTGAAGGGGTTTCAAGTGGAAGTAAGTGCAGTGGCGAAATACATACGAGTATCTCCAGCAAAAGTGAGGAGAGTTACTAATCTTATTGAGAATAAACAAGCAGAAGAAGCCATGAGAATTTTGGATTTTGTTCATTCTGACAATGCTCGAACAATAAAGAAAGTTTTGAAATCAGCTATGGCCAATGCCCAAAATAATTTTGAACTAGATTCAAAAACTCTCTATGTTAAAAAAGCTCTTGTAGACAAAGGGCCTACTTTCAAGAGAATGAAACCCAGAGCAAGAGGTAGAGCTGATTCAATAAAAAAGAGAACTTCGCATATTACTGTAATCCTTGAAGGGAGAGGGGGTTAGGCAGTTGGGACAAAAGGTTAATCCGAGAGGGTTTAGGTTAGGCATAACTGAAGAGTGGAGGAGTCGGTGGTATGAAGAAAAGGATTATGCCCATCATCTCCATGAGGATTTTAGAATTCGCCAATTTCTGGAGGAAAAATTTAGGAGAGCGGGCGTCTCGAAAATCGTAATAGAAAGAGCTATGAATAAAATACGAATAAATGTTTTTGCTGGTCGTCCTGGCATCGCCATAGGAAAAAAAGGAGATACAATTGGGAGAGTTAAAAAGGATCTGGAAAAATTAACAGGAGATGCTAACGTTTTTTTGAATGTGCAAGAAATAACTCAGCCAGATCTAGATGCTAAACTAGTAGCGGACAAAATAGCCTTTCAGTTGCAGAGAAAGACGGGGACAAAGAGAGTTGTAAGAGAGGCTATTACGCGTGTTATGGCTGCAGGTGCAGAGGGAGTCAGAATTACTTGCAAAGGCAGAATTGCTGGAGCAGAAATTGCCAGGAAGGAATGGATGAAAGAAGGAAGAATTCCTTTGCACACTTTAAGGGCTAAAATTGATTACGGATGTGCTACTTCTCACACAAGCTATGGATGTATTGGAATAAAAGTTTGGATATACACGGGAGAAGTTTTACCTACTTTGCCCCAGGAGAAATTTGATAATGAGACTTCAGCCGAAAAGAGTAAAATACAGAAAAGTTCAGAAGGGTAAGTTAAGAGGCAGGGCCACACGTGGAACAAAGTTGAACTTCGGAGAATACGGTTTAATGGCCCAAGAAACCAAGTGGGTCACTGCTCGCCAGATAGAGGCAACTAGAGTTACCATAGTTCGCTCTGTAGGACATGAGGGCCGTCTTTGGATCAGGATTTTTCCTGATAAAGCAATTACCAGGAAGCCTCTGGAGACTCGTATGGGCAAAGGTAAAGGAGAACCTGACCATTGGGTAGCACCGGTTAAGGCAGGAAGGATTTTGTTTGAGTTAGGAGGAATAGGAGAGGGAAGGGCAAAGGAGGCTTTCCGATTGGCTTCTCGTAAACTTCCTCTTAAAACCAGAATTGTTTCCTCTGAATTATGGAGATAGTTATGAAAATAGAAGAGTTAAGGGATTTATCCAGAGAGGAACTTCAGGAGCATCTTAAAAGTGCTCAGGGTAAATTGTTTAGTTTGAAGATAGGGGCAGCTCAGGGAAGGGAGGCAAATTCTTCTAATATTAAAGAAGCAAAAATAACAATATCTAGAATAAAGACTGTCTTACGCAAAAGGGAATTAGAGAAGGGAGGAAAGTTTGAGCAATAGAGCAAAAGAGAGGACGGGGAAAGTAGTAAGTGATAAAATGGATAAGACAGTAGTAGTGCTTATCAAACGTGAATTTGCTCATCCTATGTATAGGAAAAAAATAGTAAGAAGCAAAAGAGTAAAGGTTCATGATGAGCTTGATAAGTGTCGTAAAGGTGACACAATAATAATAAGAGAGGGTAGACCCTTAGGCAAGGGGAAATGCTGGCGAGTAACTAAGATTTTAAGATCAGAAGAAAAAGAAAACGCATAGCCCTGGATGCTGTAGGCTGGCTTTCTGGTAAAAAAGAGGAGATAGGATGATTCAACGTGAAACTGAGCTTGTGGTGGCGGATAACACAGGAGCAAAGAAAATAAGATGCATAGGAGTGCCAGGAGGGTCAGCACGTCGTTATGCGCGATTAGGCGATGTGATAGTAGCTTCAGTGAAGAAGACCGTTGCTAATAGTGAAATAAAAAAAGGTGAAGTAGTCAAAGCAGTAGTGGTAAGGACTAGAAAATCTTTGCGAAGAAAAGATGGCTCGTATATAAGTTTTGATGAGAATGCAGGAGTACTAATCGATGCTGCTGGAAATCCGAGAGGGACAAGGATTTTCGGTCCAGTGACCCGGGAATTAAGAGAGAAAAATTTTATGAAGATAATCTCTCTGGCACCGGAAGTAGTTTAAAAGCCGTATTGCGTATATCGTATATCGTATTGCGCAACACCTCTTTATTCGTCGTTATTTGTCTTTCTTCTTTTACGAGTATCGAGCCTCCAGGACCGAGTATCCAGAGCTCAGACTCTTTTTTTCTTTCTTTTCGACATACGCAATACGATATACGCAATACGAGACAGGGGTGAAGTGGTGCTTAAAATAAAGACAGGTGATGAAGTAGTAGTTATTTCTGGCAAAGACAAAGGAAGACGGGGTAAGGTGACTTATGTAGTTCCTGGAAAGAATAAGTTAATGGTAGAGCATATTAATATTACCAAGAAGCATATCAGACCTACTCGGAAAGGGCAGCAAAGTGGAATAGTGGAGAGGGAAGCCCTTCTCTCTATTAGTAAAGTAATGCTAATATGTTCACGTTGTGGAAAGAAGAGTAGGGTAGGAATAAAAGTTCTAAAGCAGAGAACGGATGAAGGGGGAAAGCTGAGGTTTTGTAAAAAATGTGGAGAGGTAATTGATTAGAAAGGAAAAGAGCATTGGCTAGACTTAAGGAAGTTTATGAAAAAGAAATTATTCCCTCAATGATGAAAAAGTTTGGCTATAAGAATTCTATGATGGTCCCTCGAGTTGAGAAGGTCTGTCTTAATATGGGAGTAGGTAGCGCCAAAAATGATCCCAAATCACTTGAATCAGCCAAGAAAAGCCTGGCTTTGATTAGTGGCCAGCAACCTGTGGTCACCAGGGCAAAAAGGTCTATTGCTGGTTTTAATCTAAGAGAAGATACTCCTATAGGTTGTAAGGTTACTATGCGGGGATATAGAATGTATGAATTCCTGGATAGATTATTTAATCTAGCTATTCCCAGGATTAAGGACTTTCAAGGAATATCTCTTGATCAATTTGATAATAGAGGTAATTTTACCCTGGGTTTAACAGAACAGTTAGTCTTTCCGGAGATCTCTTATGACGAAGTAGGAGTAATTCATGGTTTATCTGTGGCTATAGTTACCACAGCTGTAAATGATGAGGAAGCTAGGGAATTACTTACTTCCTTAGGGCTACCCTTTAAGAACCGTATCTAGTATCTCCTGGTTTTACGCTATACGAGATACGAACAACGAGATACGGGATTGAGGGGTTAAGTCATCAAGAAAGAGGAAAAAGATGGCGAAGAAGGCTTTAATAGAAAAGAGTAAGAGGAAACCAAAATTTGATGTTCGTGCTCGTAACAGATGTCAGATTTGTGGACGGCCCAGAGGCTATATCGGAAAATTTGCTTTATGTAGAATTTGTTTTCGAGAACTAGTTCATGAGGGAGTAGTACCTGGGGTAAAAAAAGCCAGCTGGTAATTAGTATCTTGTAATGCGTCGTGCGTGATGCGTATTGCGCAATACGACATACTATGTAGTCCTGAGGCATTCTTGAGGAACTAGGAAATTATATGGTCTACCGAAGCACATTTTCTGAAGAAGCCTTATTAGGGGCATCCCTAACGAAGCTTCGAGTTGAGGAAAAAGAAAAATATACTGTTTGAGGAGTAAGACGACGATGCTCTGCCTGCTCTTGAACTTGGGGGGAGCAGGCCGAAGGCCGTTGAGGGGGGATGTTTCCCCCTTCAAAGTCTTTTATATTTTTCCCGAAACGAGAAGCTGAGTAGAAATAATAAGAAGCTACTATACAGCGACGGAAGAAATTGTCCTGAGGTATTTCTTGGCTAAAAAAGAGGAGGAAAATGCTTACCGATCCAATTGCTGATTTACTAACTCGAATTAGAAATGCTGCGACGCTTTCTAAGGCTAAAGTCGAACTCCCTAATTCTAGGATGAAGGGGGCTATATGTCTAGTTTTAAAAAAAGAGGGTTTCATCGGAGGGTATAACGTTATAAGGCAGGGGAAGAAGAAGATACTTCAGATATATTTGAAGTATTCTGAAGAGGGAGAACCCATAATTACTTATTTGGAACGAGTGAGTAAACCAGGAAGACGGGAATATATCAAGAAGGAAGACGTACCTGGGATGATAAGAGGAGGGCTGGGTATTTGTATTCTATCAACTTCCAAAGGAGTTGTCGCTAATATAGAAGCACGTAAATTGGGAGTAGGAGGAGAGATTCTTTGTTATGTATGGTAGAAAATTCGTTGCTCGTTGCTAGTCGCTCGTCGCTTGAAAAAAAAGAAGTATGCTCTCTAGAGGGTAGACTCTATATGCCCGATGCTTGTGCTTTCTTCCCTCGGGGAGTAAGGAAGGGATGAGAGGGCACGAGATACGAGCAACTAGCAACTAGCAACGAATTAGAGAGGGAGTTCATTATGTCTAGAGTGGGTAGGGAACCTATTCCTATTCCAGAAAAAGTAGAAGTGACAATAGGAGAGGGCAAGATTAAGGTAAAAGGTCCTCAGGGAGAATTAGAAAGAGAAATACCTTCTGGCTTAGAAGTGGTTGTAGAAAATAATCAGATTTTGGTTAAAAGGTTTAAAGAAGATAAACAGACCAAATCTTTGCATGGAACTATACGTAGCCTTATTTTTAATATGACAAAGGGTGTTTCAGAAGGGTTTGAGAAGTTTCTGGAAATTGTGGGTAGAGGTTATAGAGCTACATTAGAGAACAAAACCCTATCTCTAAGTGTGGGGTATTCTCATCTTGTCAAATATATTCCTCCCGAAGATACAAAAGTAGAACTAATTAGCCCCACTTCACTCAGAATTTTTGGCTGTGATAAGCAAAGAGTAGGGGAAATTGCGGCGGAGATTAGGTCTTTCAAGAAACCCGAACCATATAAGGGAAAAGGGATTAGGTATAAGGGGGAGGTTATAAGACGCAAGGCAGGTAAGGCTGCACTAGTAACTAAAGGACAATAGAAGAATATAAAATGGGCGAATATGTGAAAGATAAATACAGGCAAAGAGAGAAAAGAAGAAAAAGAGTCCGAAAGAAAATCTTTGGCACCGGGAATAGACCGAGACTATCAATTCATAAAAGCAATAGATATCTTTATCTTCAGTTGATAGATGATGAGGAAGGGAGAACATTACTTTTTCTTTCTTCATCAGGTGCTCCCTATAAAAAGGGAAACTGTGCTAAGAGTCTAGGGATAGCCAGGAAGATGGGCAAAGACTTAGCTGAACAAGCGAAGAAAAAGAAGATAGAACAGATGGTTCTTGATAGAGGTCCTTACCGTTATCACGGACGAATAGAATATTTGGCAGAAGCAATACGAAAGCAGGGAATAAAGATATAGAAATTTCGTTGCTCGTTGCTGGTTGCTAGTCGCTCGAAAAAAAAGAAGTATGCTCTCTAGAGGGTAGACCCCAGATGCTCGATGCTTGTGCCTTCTTCCCTCGGGGAGAAGGAAGGGATGAGGGGGCACGAGATACGAGCAACTAGCAACCAGCAACGAATTAGGGGGGGTTGAATAGTGCAGAGGTCAAAAGAAAAAGATAATAATGTAAAGGAAGAGGGCGGTCAACTAGAAGAGAGATTAATAAGGGTGCGGAG
The DNA here is from genome assembly GCA_005223095.1 of Candidatus Aerophobetes bacterium Ae_b3a. GTDB lineage: Bacteria > Aerophobota > Aerophobia > Aerophobales > AE-B3A > AE-B3A. Next base: position 19,450 of record NJBQ01000007.1, on the reverse strand, counting down.
AGTTTTTACTGTAGTTAAAGGAGGCCGGACTATAGGGTTTAATGCTTTGGTAGTGGTGGGCAATCGAAAAGGTAAGGTAGGTCTTGGTTTAGGAAAGGCTAAAGAATTAGTTGAAGCCATAAGGAAAGGAAGAAAAAAAGCAGAGAGGAATACGGTCTATGTTTCTCTTAGAAATAATACTATTCCTCATGAAATAATAGGAAAGTATGGAGCAGGGCAAGTTCTTCTTAAACCAGCTTCTTCTGGAACGGGAGTTATTGCTGGAGAGACAGTGAGAGCGGTAGTAGAGTTAGCTGGAATAAAAGATATCTTGAGTAAGTCTTTACGGAGTAATAACCCTCTTAATCTAGCTAAGGCTACAATTGAGGGACTAAGAAACCTGAGAGATCCTGATAAGGTTATTAGATTACGAAAAAGGAACCATCGATGAATGCATCGTTATTGACACCTCCTTCTGGAGCTACTCATAGAAGGAAAATAGTAGGCAGAGGGCCTAGTTCAGGGCATGGCAAAACATCTACAAGGGGACACAAAGGACAAAAGGCCCGTTCGAAAGTTGCTCTCTGGTTTGAAGGGGGGCAGATGCCTCTTACTCGCAGAGTCCCTAAAAGAGGTTTTACCAGTGTCCTTAAACAGAGAAACCAAATAGTCAATGTTAGGGATTTGAATATATTTCAAAAGGATGATGTTGTTGTTAGTCCAGAATTGTTGATAAAAACAGGGCTAGTGAAGAAAAAAGGCAAAATTAAGATATTGGGCAAAGGAAAGCTTAATCTAGCCTTGGAAGTAAAGGCTCATCAATTTTCCAAAGAAGCTGAGAGGAAAATAAAGGAAGCAGGGGGAAAAATAGAGGTCATTTGATGCTAGAGAGATTTCAGAATATTTTTAGAATTCCGGAGCTGCGCAGAAGAATCCTTTTTACATTAGGTGTGTTTGTAGTGTTCAGGTTTGGCATTTTTGTTCCTATCCCAGGAATAAATGCAGATGCTCTTGCTCGAAGTGCTATCTTTGAAACAGGAGCCTTCGGCTTAATGAATATTTTCGGTGGTGGAGCCCTTAGCCGAATGTCTATTTTTGCTATGGGAATAATGCCTTATATTAGTACTTCAATTATTATGCAGCTTTTGACCGTAGCTATACCTCAGCTTGAACGGTTGAGCAAGCAAGGAGAGGAGGGAAGACAGAAAATCACTCAGATTACCAGGTACGCTACTTTACCCATCGGTGCTATTCAGGCGATAACATTAGCCTATATGATTCAAAACATGGAGAATGGGGCTTTTGTAATTATTAGAGGACCAGCTTTTATCTTTTCTGCTGTGGTGACCTTACTTGCAGGGACTATATTTATAATGTGGCTGGGGGAGAAGATTACTGAAAGGGGTATAGGTAATGGGATTTCCTTGATAATTTTTGCTGGAATTGTAGCTCAGCTACGTCCAGCCGCAGGAAGCATTGGTAGCTTACTGAGCGTTGGAGAGATAACTCCCTTCCGCATTTTTCTTTTTGCTTTAATTAGTATTTTTGTGATTGCAGCTGTAGTAGTCATTTATGAGGCGGAAAGACGAATTCCTATTCGTTATGCCAGAAGAATAGTAGGAAGAAAGGTTTATGGAGGACAGACTTCTTATATCCCTATCCGTGTAGGGGGAGTAGGAGTGATTGCCATAATTTTTGCTATAGCTATTTTAATATTGCCTTCTACAGTAGCCAGATTTATTCCTCATCCTATTACGCAGCAGATTGCTGGGTGGCTGAGTCCAGGGGCATCATTGTATTATGTTCTGCTTGCTTTAGCGGTGGTTTTGTTTACTTTCTTTTATACAGCGATTGTTTTTAATCCAGTAGAGGTAGCAGATAATATGCGTCGGTACGGGGGGTTTATTCCTGGACTCCGTCCAGGGAAACCGACCGCTGAGTATATCACAGCTGTTCTTACTCGGGTCACTTTTGTTGGTGCTATATTTTTTGCCTTTATTGCGGTGTTTCCTGACATAGCTAATAGAGAACTCTTACGTGGAAGCCTTCGCTTTGGGGGAACTTCCATTCTTATTGCGGTAGGTGTAGCCCTGGATACAGTGCAGCAGCTAGAATCTCACCTCTTGATGCGCCATTACAAGGGATTTATGAAAACAGGGAGATAACAGATATGCATCTGGTCTTGTTGGGCGTTGCGGGGGCAGGCAAAGGCACGCAAGTAGAAAGGCTGAGAGGCAAGCTAGGTCTCGTACATATAGCCGCAGGAGACCTATTGAGGAAAGCAGTTAAGGAGAGGACTCTCCTGGGTCAGAAAGCTGAAAATTTCATGAAAGAGGGAAGACTTGTCTCTGATGATATTGTTTTAGAACTTCTAGAAGATAAAATAAGAGAGGAAAAGAAAGGGTTTATTTTAGACGGTTTTCCTCGTAACCTATTTCAGGCAAAAAAATTAGATGAAATTCTGCATAGGGAAAATAGAAGACTTGATTTAGTAATTAATCTGGAGGTAAAAGAGTCTACTATTATAGAGCGGTTGAGTAGGCGGTTGGTCTGTTCTAGTTGTGGTCGCATATACAACAAAGAAAATTTGGGAGATTTTAGCAGTACCTGTCGGGTTTGCGGAGCTTCTTTTTTCCAGAGGGATGATGATAATCCAGAAGCAATCAAGGAGAGAATAAAGAGCTATTTGAAGCATACCCATCCTTTGATTAGCTATTACAGGAAGAAAAAGATTTTGTATAATATTAAAGGAGAGCAGTCACCGGAGGAGATTGCTCAAAAAATATTGAATTTCTTGGGCAAAAAGGAAAAAATTTGACCAAAGAGGAATTGATTAAGACATCAGGAGTTGTTTTGGAGACATTACCCAACGCTACCTTTAGAATAGAGCTGACCAGTGGTCGCAGAGTCCTAGCTCATGTGTGTGGTAAGATGAGAATGAAGTTTATCAGAATACTTCCAGGTGATAAAGTTAGCCTGGAGGTTTCTCCCTATGATTTATCCCGGGGAAGAATTGTATATAGGGAAGGAAAAGGCAAGTGAAAGTTAGGTCTTCAGTGAAAAAGATGTGTAAGAAGTGTAAGATAGTGAGGAGAAAAGGAGTAGTGCGGGTTATCTGTGAAAATCCAAAACATAAGCAACGTCAAGGGTAGAGGGAGGAATAAATGGCTCGAATCGCTGGAGTAGAAATTCCACCTAATAAGAAGATAAGAATAGGGCTGACTTCTATTTATGGAATCGGGTACTCACTGACTAAAGAAATTATTTCTAAGACTGGCGTTAATCCAGATACGCAAGGGAAGAATCTAACTGAAGATGAGGTGAACAAACTACGCAGGATTATCGAAAATGATTACAAGATAGAAGGGGAACTTAGAAGACAGGTCAGTTCGGATGTTAGCAGACTGATACATATTGGATGTTACAGGGGGATTCGGCATAAGAAAGGTCTGCCGGTAAGAGGGCAGAGAACAAGGTCGAATGCTAGATCCCGCAAAGGACCACGAAGGACACTGGGTAAAAAGAAAAAAGGAACGAAATAGGAGAGCAAGATGCCTAGGAAAAAAGGCGAAAAGACAAGGAAAAAGAAGAAGAAGACAATAAAAATGGAGGAGGCAGTAGCTCATATTCATTCTACCTTTAATAATACCATAATTACTATGACCGATTTACAAGGAGATGTTCTTTGTTGGTGCTCAGCAGGTGAGGTGGGTTTCAAGGGGACAAAAAAGGGAACTCCCTTTGCTGCCCAAAAGACAGCCGAGAATATAGTTAAAAAAGCTCAAGAGGGATTCGAAATTACAAAAGTGAAGGTAGTAGTGAAAGGTCCAGGTTCAGGAAGAGAAACTGCTATTAGGACCCTACAAGCAGCTGGCTTAAAGGTTATTTCTATCAAAGAGGCAACTCCCATTCCTCATAATGGGTGTCGTCCTCCCAAGAAAAGAAAAGTATAAATTCGTGATGCGTCATGCGTGATGCGTATTGCGCAATACGATATACGAGATACGCAATACGAGAAAGGAGGATTTATTGGCACGAGATATAGAAAGCAAATGTAAGAAATGCCGCAGGCTAAAAGTAAAACTTTTCTTGAAAGGGGAAAGGTGTTATTCAGATAAATGTAGTCTGGAGAAAAAGAAATCAGAGAGGTTTGTGCGGAGAAGAAGAACTTCTCAATACGGATTACAACTTAGAGGAAAGCAGAGAGTCAGATGGGAATATGGTATAATGGAAAATCAGTTTCGCCGATACTACCACTTGGCAGAAAAGTCACCTAATATAACGGGAGAAGAGTTTCTAAGACTACTGGAGCGAAGGTTAGATAATGTGGTATATAGACTTAGTTTTAGTTTTTCTCGCGCCCAGGGGCGACAATTAGTGAATCATGGTCATTTTTTAGTTAATGGCAGGGTAGTAGATATTGCCTCCTATCTGATGAAAGAGGGAGACGTAATTGAATTTAGCAAGGAGAGCAAAAAATCAGCTTTGGTTAAGCAGATTCTGGAAGCCTCGCGACAAAAGGTAATCCCGGAATGGCTCGAAATAGATAAAGGGGCTATGAAGGGAACAGTCAAAAGATTTCCTTTAAAAGAAGAGTTGAATCAAGAAATCGACCTGAACTTAATAGTGGAATACTATTCAAGATAATAGCATTGTGAATCAAAATTCGTTGCTCGTTGCTGGTCGCTCGAAAAAGAAAAAGAGAAAAGTATCCTCTCCTCAAGAAGAGAGGGCATGAGATACTAGCAACGAAAACAATAGAGGAGAAGGTAGTGAGGGAATTAGTAAAACCAAAAGAGATAATAATTGAAAAAGATACTTTTTCTGATACTTATGGTAAGTTTGTTATCGAGCCTTTGGAAAGAGGATATGGTATAACTCTGGGTAATTCTCTTCGACGAATTTTGCTTTCCTCTATTCCTGGTGTAGCTGTGATTTCTGTAAAGATTGAAGGTGTGTTCCACGAGTTTTGCTCCATTAAAGGGGTTAAAGAGGATGTGCTGCAAATTATACAGAACCTTAAAAAGATTAGAGCGAGATTGTTTACTGGTGAAAAAGAAAAAAAAATCTTCTTAGACGTTCGGGGTCCTTTAGAAGTGAAAGCTTCTCATATCAAACCTGACAGCGAGGCAGAAATCGTTAATCCGGATATACCCATAGCTACCCTGGATAACAAGAAAACACATCTTTTAATGGAGATTACTTTAGCTAAAGGCATGGGCTATGTGGAAGCAGAAGAAAATAAAAAGGCCGATCAACCAGTGGGAACTATTCCGATGGACTCTGTCTTTACGCCCATTAAGAAAGTAAAATATGAAGTAAGGTCAGCCAGGATTGGAAGAAAAACCAGTTTTGATTCTCTTGCTCTCGAGGTTTTTACTGATGACACAGTTAGGCCTGATGAAGCAATACGAAAGTCTGCTAAGATTTTGATTGAATGTTTCGCTCCTTTTGCTACTCTAGGCAAAAAGGGAATAGAAGCGAAGATGGAAAAAATAGAAGATTTTTTGGAAGAAGAAGTGGAAAAAATAGGATTTTCTGCCACCCCCCTTCGTGCTTTAAAAGATTTGGGGATTAAGAAGATGAGGGATTTAACTAATGTAAGCGGCAAAGAACTTCTCAAAATACAAAAGTTTGGGAAAAAGTCACTGGAAAAGGCGGAAACGCAGCTGGCTAAATATAATCTAACCTTAGCTAAAGAAAAAGACAATGAGACATAGAAAAAAAGGAAGAAAATTAGGGCGGGATAAAGACCAAAGAGAAGCGTTATTAATAAATTTAATCAAATCACTTCTTTTTTATGAAGAAATTACTACCACAGAGGCGAAGGCTAAAGAGATGGCTAGATGGGCAGAAAAAATAATCACTTTGGCTAAAGTTGATTCTGTTCATCACAGGCGAAATGCATTCAGAATTGTTCGAGATAAAAAAGTAACAAAAAAGCTTTTTGAGGTAATCGCTCCCAGATATAAAAATCGCTCGGGAGGATATACGAAAATAATAAAGTTCAAGTATCGACAGGGAGATGATGCCTTAATGTGCAAGGTAAAGCTGGTATAAATCAGTGAATAGATTTCCTAAGATATGTCAAGTCCCCTTGCTCCCAGATTAAAATATTGGCATAGAGCTTATGAAGCATAGATCTTCGTGAAATTAGTGAGCAAAGAGCAAAAAACTTTAGATCTTAAAAGAAAAGTATACTAGATTATACTTTTCCACAAAATCTGCTATATCCCTTTATTTGTAGGCATTAGAAAGACCATGTTTGACAAATTCCTCAGATTAATTAAGGTATATTCAGTTCAAGCTGAAGACGATTCCAGGGGAAGAGTCGACTCTAATCTGAGGAGCTTTGCTGCCTCTTGTATATTGGGGTTTGGTTCTTCCCTTTTTGTTTAGAGGCATTCGCTTCCTATTAGAAAGTCTTTGACGTACCTCCTCAGGGACAAAGAACTGTTCTTTGACTATTTTTCTACCTTCTTTTCTAGAGATAGGATTTCCCTCTAGATCATAGATTACGTAGTCTCGGTTCTCCTTCATCACTCTAATTATTCTGGGAATCAAGGCTCTTACTACTCGGCAAACTGCTTTGGTGTGAGGATTCCCACACTCTACCATCTGTTTATAGTAGATCTTTCCCATTTGGGGGTCAATAAGACGAGCTGTTTCAGCTGTCAGATACAAGGATCCCTTGGCTATATTTGGTCCAGCCTTGGTCATACGCAGTCCTTTCTTTGAGGAAAGGCCGGAGGTGTTTTCCTTGGGATAGTAGCCCAAATAACCTACTAGTGATCTGGCAGAGGAGAACCTAAGAGGGTTCCCAATGGTTGAGGCAATAACTGCACCAGAAACATCAGCTATTCCAGGAATACTATTAAGCCTTTTCTTGGGAAAGCACTTTTTATAGAGATCCTGTTCTTTCTCAGTTACTTTATCTATCTCTTTTTGTAGGGTTTTAAAGATTCTAAGCTCGGAACGGATGCGATCCTGAAGATCATCATAATCTATCACATTATCCTCATCAGCCAAGAGAATACAGGCCTCCTCAGCCCTCTGGTAGATATTTTCTGCTAGGCAAGAGACATCCTTGCGGAATCCGAGTTTAATGAGGATATCTGAGAGCTTTTCTTTCCCTGAGCGTCTCACTTTAAAGGGATTGATGTATTTCTCGCAGAAGCGGATAAAAGGAGTAGTGAACTTAGAAGAAAAACAATCTACAAGATGAGGAAAACCAAGCTCTATCTGATCGCATATGGAATTCCTTTTACTGGTTGCTTCTTTTACCAGCCTTGCTCTTTGTTTACATCTGGTGTTCAGGGCAAGTATATCCCTGGGGCGAATGTATACCTCCTGTAAGGAATTAGAATCCACTATTGGCATCTTAGCTAAAGTCTTGGCATCTAAAGAGTCGGTCTTGGTATGCTTTCGGTAAAATTTCCTCAAGTCTTGCACCTTTTCGGACTTGATTCGATAAATTTTTACCTTAGGATACTTTCTTCTAAGATAAACGGCTACTCTAAACCAGGTTATATTAGTTGGCTCCATAGTTAAATCTGAGCCGGTTTCCTTGGCTGTTCCTTTGAGAGCCTGCTTCATCATGTAATCTAGTCCTTGAGAAGTGGTCCAAATCGAGAACTCAGATCTTACTTTTTTCCCGGCTTGATCTATGATGTAGACTTTAGATTTACTCTTTACTCCCAGATCAAGACCAATGTGTCTTTTTTCTTGCATAGCTACCTCCTTGAAAGGTTATTTGCCTTTTAGGGAACAGATGCTTTTACTTGTGCGAGCCCATTCTCTTTGAGAAGACCATACTGGTTATTAATTAGTGGCTGCACTCAAGGTGCACACACAATTTCCTTAATAGGTGCTCTCGCACTTGGGAACTGGCAATCTATTCAAACAGGCAGTCTTTAAACTCCTGAGTCGTTTAAGTCAGCTCCGTTCCCTAAGTGCATAAGAGAATGATACTCTGCTCAAGTAAAGAAAGCAAACCCTTAATCTGGGGTAAAGGAACTTTCAAAGAACGAAGAAAATCTGTTTCTTTAAAACTAGACATAGCTACCTATATTATACCAGTCGTTAGTGAATAGTGAATCGCAAACAAGGAAATAAATGATTGTAGGGTTTGATTAACCATTCACGATTCACGAAATACGATTCACCAACTCTGTCGTGCGTGATGGGTATTGAGTAATGTCACAAAAGTGCGGAACATAAAACTAATCTTAGAATATGACGGTACTTCTTATTGCGGATGGCAAATACAACCAAAAGTTCCTACCGTTCAAGGTTGTCTGGAAAAGAGTCTCTCTTGTGTTTTTAAGCGAGAAATAAAGACAGTTGCAGCGGGAAGAACAGATGCAGGTGTTCATGCCACAGGACAGGTAGTTAGTTTCACCATAGAGAATAGAGTTTCCCTTTCTGCTATCAAGCCTGCTGTAAACAGTTGCTTACCTGAGAATATAAGGGTTAAGAAAGCAAAAGAGGTAGATTTAGATTTCCACGCTCAGAGGTCTGCCTTAAGTAGAGTCTATAGGTACATAATTTATAATGATTCTTTTCTCCCACCATTTTATTCTCGCTTCGTTCAGCAAGTTCCTTTTCCTCTAACAATAGAGAAAATGAAATACGCTTCCGATTTTCTTTTGGGAGAGCACAACTTTTCCTCTTTTGAAAGTCAGGGAAGCCCAACTTCCTCTTCTTGGCGAAGAATAGATAAAATTTCTTTTGTCTGCCGAAGGAAGTTTCTCATTATTTATATAAAAGCGAATAGTTTTCTTTATAAGATGACCAGAAACATAGTAGGAACACTGGTGGAAATTGGTCGAGGGAAAATACCGCGCTCTCAGATGAAGGTAATTCTGGAAGCAAGAGATAGGAGAATTGCCGGTCCTACTGTCCCACCACAAGGACTATACTTAGTCCGGGTAAGCTATGGTAGAAATAATAGGCAATTAAGCGTATAGCGGATAGAATAAATTATCCCATACAACGTACTACCTCCTCCTTCCTTCTTTTTCTTTCTTTGAATTTGATTTTGAATTTTAGGTCATTCTTTTGTATTTTTCGCCCATACACTATACACTGTCTTTATTGACATAATTACTGGTTATTATAGAATAATTGATAATTATCGAAACTGAGGGCAATAAGGGACAAACTGCCAGGAGTGTTCTTAATGAAAAAGAGTAATTCTTTATTAGAGAAAGTCAAAGAAACTATTGATAAATACCAGATGTTTGCCATCAAAGCAAGAATAGTTGTGGGCGTATCAGGTGGCCCAGACTCCACTACTTTACTTCATCTACTCCTTCAGCTTAGAGATGAGTATGAGTTGAAATTGTGGATTGCTCATCTTAACCATCAATTAAGGGGAAAAGAGGCAGAAGAAGAGGCTAGATGGGTAAAAATATTTGCTTCTAAGATTGGGGTACCTTTAATTTCAGACTCCTTAGATGTGGCTACTTTGGCTAAGAGAGAAAAGCTTACGCTGGAAGAAGCCGCCCGGATGGCTAGGTATGATTTCTTTGAACATGTGAGTAATCAGGTTTCCGCTAATAGAATCGCTGTAGGTCATACTGCCTCTGACCAGGTAGAAACTGTTTTAATGAGATTAATGAAAGGAACGGGATTAGATGGGCTTTCTGGGATACCACCAGTAAGAGGAAGAATAATCCGTCCTTTGATTGAGATTTTCCATAAGGAAGTAGAGGAGTACTGTGAAATAAATAATCTAGAATTCTGTGTGGATTCTTCTAATAACGATACATCCTTTTTGCGTAATCAGATTCGTCTTGACTTACTTCCTCTTCTCTCTCAAGAATATAATCTTCAGATAAGCAAGATTCTTTTGCAGATGAGCAAAAACTTGAGAGAAGATGCCGATTTCATAAGAAAAAAGGGGGAAAAAGAGTTTGGGAAGGTATTAAGAAAAGAGAGAGAAAACAAAAATCAAAGATGGCTAGTTTTGGATAGAGAAAAGCTATTTCGTCTGCATCCAGCTTTGCAAAAGAGAGTCCTTCGGGAAGGTATCCGAAGAATAAAGGGTAACCTCAAGGAAATTGGCTCAGACCATTTGGATTCTGTCCTGGATTTAGATGGAAAAAGAGGGACAAAGCAGTTAAGTCTGCCAGGCAATTTAGTGATTCAAAAGCAATATGAAGACTTTTTAATCAAAAAAGGAGAATCTAAGAATATACCTTTTACCAGATATTTGGTTATTCCAGGGAAAACAGACCTATCTCAACTAAGTTTGACATTGGAAACAAGGTTGATTTCTGTAAAGCCACACTCTTTTCTTGCCTCTTCTTTTATGGACTTAAAAGAGAAAGTCGTCTTGAATGAAGTGAGCCGTTTTCCAGAAGAGGAAGTTTTTTTTGATTTTGACAAACTGAAGCCGCCTTTATTTTTACGAAACAGGAAAAAAGGAGATAGGTTTTGTCCTCTAGGAATGAAAGGGTCTAAGAAGATTAAGGATTTTTTCATTGACCTTAAAATTCCCATGGAAAAAAGGGGGAAGATTCCTCTTTTGCTAAATAGAGGCAAAGTAGTTTGGATAGTGGGTCATCGTATTGATGAACGTTTTAAGGTAGACAATAATACCACAAAAATCCTTGCCATAAAGATTCTTAAACATTTCTAGGATCAAGCAAAGTTCAGGTAAAGAGAGGAAAGTAGATGATTAGACGAAGCTCTATCGTGGAAAGAGAAACTAAGGAAACAAAAGTTAAAATCCGAATTGATTTGGAGGGAGAAGGATACTCGGAAATAAATACTTCTTATCCTTTTCTGGACCATATGCTTTCCTTGTTTTCTTATCATGGTTTTTTCGATCTGGAGGTTTTGGCTAAGGGGGATATCGAGGTAGACTATCACCATCTAGTAGAGGATGTAGGGATATGCTTAGGGAAAGCATTAAGAAAAGCCCTAGGGAATAAAAAGGGGATAAGGCGCTATGGAAATTGTTTTATTCCTATGGATGAGACGTTAACTCAGGTAGTTATAGATATTAGCGGACGTCCTCTCTTTATTTTTAATTCATTTCCTAAACTCAAGAAAGAGAGCCCTGAACTGGAAGTTTTTAAGGAGTTCTTTAGAGGGTTTTCTTCTCATTCTGGAATTACGCTTCATATCAATCTATACTATGGTGATAATTTTCATCATCTTATGGAAGCTGTCTTTAAAGCTTTTGCTTTAAGTTTAGATGAGGCAACGTCTCTGGATGAGAGGAGAAAGGAAATTCCTTCTACTAAGAAGAGAATAGATTAAAAATCTCCTCCAATGAAGTTGAGCTTACGGAATTATCTATGCGGGTGATAATACAGCGAGTTAAGAAAGCTGAATGTCTGGTAGAGGGAGAGGTTGTCGGATTTATAAATAAAGGAATGGTAGTATTTTTGGGGGTAAGAAAAGGAGATAAATTAGCTAATGTAGAATACCTGGCGGAAAAAATAATTAATCTTCGTATATTCTCGGATGAAAAGGAAAAAATGAATTTTTCTCTCCTCCAGGTGAAGGGAGAAGTCCTTGTTATTCCTCAATTCACTCTCTATGGAAATTGCAAAAAGGGACTTAGACCCAATTTCGTTGAGGCAGCTCCAATAAAGGTGGCACAGCAATACTACCTTAAATTCATAGAGTTAATGAGGAAAAGAGTAAATATTGTTGAAAATGGACAGTTTGGGGCTAAGATGAGGGTAGTGATAGATAATGATGGTCCGGTAACTTTAATAGTGGATAGTCGTTAGTGAATAGTGAATCTCAAACAAGGAAAGAACTTACCCCCTCTCCCTTCCCTCTCCCCATAGGGGAGAGGATTGAGGTGAGGGGAAAAGGAAATTCCTATGCTATTTCATTGACAATTCACGATTCACGAAATACGATTCACCAGTTACAGCGACGGAAGAAATTGTCCTTCGGTGTTTCTTGAAAAGACAGAGAAGATAAGAGGAAGAAATGGCAAGGGTAAACTTGGGGCTGGATATAGGTACAGCTTCAGTAAAGGCAGTAGAGTTAATTAATAATAGAAATGGCTATGAGCTGAGGAATCTAGTCAAAATAGATCTACCCTGGATGCAAAAAAATATTGAAAAAGAAGCCATTACGGCCAAACTAATCAAAGATCTTATTGATAAGTACAAGGTTAATACCGGACGGGTTATTTCTGGAGTAAAAGGAGAGTCAGTTATTATTAGAAGAATAAGGATGCCTTTGATGGGGCAGAGGGAGACTAATCAAGCTGTTAGATGGCAGGCAGAAGAACATATCCCTTATTCTCTTGATCAGATATGTCTTAGTTTTCAGATTCTGGAAAGAAATTTGATGGGAGAAGAAGGAGAGTATATGTCAGTGATCTTGGTAGGGGTGAAGAAAGAGGCAATAAGAAAACATCTCCAGGTTCTTACCAGCGCGGGTGTTTCTCCTAAGATTGTAGATGTAGATGCCCTTGCCTTGTTTAATGTCTTTCAATTGTCTAATCCAGAGGATAAAGATAAGGTAGCTCTTCTTGAGATTGGGCACAACAATACCAGTATTGTCATTCTGGATAGAGGTTATCCTTTTTTGATAAGGGACATAAATTGGGGTGGGTTTCACCTTACCCAAGCCGTTAAGAAAGGATTGAAGGTTAGCTATGAAGTAGCTCAAGAGATGAAGGAAAAATATGGAATTGATGCTGAAGAGATAGACCTGAGTAGGCCAGTGAATTCGGAAAATGAGAGCGAGGAAAAAAATAAAAGGCTAGTTAATGCAGCTATAAGAAAAGCAATGAGTACTCTGGTAAAGGAAATCGTTCATTCTTTTGAATACTATACTTCCCAGAAAGAAGGAACAGCTATAAAAAGAGTAATTCTCAGCGGTGGAACTTCCTGCCTTAGAAATATAGATAAGTTCTTATCGGAAGAGCTGGGTCTTTCCGTGGAAACAATCAATCCTTTTAGCATTATTACTGGAAAGCCTGCTGGATTTCAACCTGAATACTTATCAAAAAGCAGTTCTCTTTTTACTGTTGGGTTAGGCTTAGCTCTTCGGAAGATAAAGAAGATATGATAGAGATAAATTTACTTCCATCAGAAATCCTGGGAAGAAAGAAAAACAAAAATCTTATTCTTTTTACAGTTTTATCCGTTCTTCCAATTATTTTCATGTGTACTATCCTTTTTTTCTCATTGGAAAAAGTGATTAACTCTGTTCAAGGAGAGTTAGCTTGGACTAAAGAAAAGACAAGAGAGTACCAGCCTTTATTAAAGCAATTACAAGAGTTAAGAGATAAGAAAGCTGAGCTTCAGCCTCGTTTAATTAGAGCCAAAGAGGTGGCAGTAAATCGTTATCCTTGGTCGTTGGTTCTATATGAAATAAGCAGATCTTTACCAGATAGTATCTGGCTGACCAGGCTAGCCAAGAATATTGAAGGAAAGGACCAGCTTATTACTATAGAAGGCTCCACTCTTAACCAGACGATGGACATTGGAAAATTTATGGACAATTTAAATAAATCCTCTCTCTTCCAAGAAATGACCATTTCCCTTGTATCAAAGGTCAATATTGAAAAAACAGAAATTATGGCTTTTACCGCTGTCGGTAAGCTAAAGTAGGCTTACAGATGATATTTACCTTAAAAGGAAGAATAGCTATAGGTATAGGACTATGTCTGGCTATAATTTCTGTTTTTTACTGGGGATTCTATGCTCCTCGGGTAAAAGCATTGGAAGGAATAAGAAGTGAGCTCAAGATGGAAAACTTTAAGATTGTGCGGATGAAAGAGAAAATCAATGAATATAAGGAAGTGCAGGAAGAGTATGATGTCATAGAAGAAGAATTGTCTTTTTTGGAAGAGCATCTTTTAGAAAGAGATAAAATTTCTTCTTTTTTTAATGAGTTAAGCTTACGAGGAAAAACGTACGGTATTGAATATATGGTAATAATTCCAGAAAAGATAATTCCGCAAGAGTATTATGACCAAGTTCCAGTGAAAATGCAGCTATATTCTACCTATCACGCCTTGGGTGAGTTTTTGTCCGATGTTGCCAGGAGGCCCAAAATGGGTTCTCTTGTGGTGGAAAACATCGAAATGAAGAGAATCGATTCCAGAAAGGCGGCCAGTTTAGTAGAGCAAAAAAATCATACTACTGAAGTGAATCTTTCAATGTTTATATATAGCAGGAAAGATGTTTTCCAGGAACTCGTTGCGGAAGGAGGGCAGAATCAAGGGAGCCTCTCTGCAGCGAATAAAGGGGTAGAGGTAGACACTCAGGCAGAGCGCATTCAAAGTAGAAGAAGATGAAAATAAAGATAAAGATTAGATTTGTCCTTTTGGCTTTATTGATGATGGGGCTTTTTCTTAAATTGGATTATGCCTTTGCCTCGACAAAAAAAGACAATAATCTGCAACTTTCTGTACCTTCAGTCTTTATCTACGATAGTAAAGGAAGACGAGATCCTTTTATTTCCTTAGTAGTTAAAGTAGATGAGGAAGAAAAGCTTGAATCTGAACCAGGGGATGCCGAACCAAAAGAAGTTCCTGTGTCCATATTAGAAGAATCGGAATATGTTCTACTTGGTCTAATATGGGATGAAGAAAAAGTTCTCGCTCTGATTAAAACAACTACAGGAAAATGGATTGTGGGGAAAGGAAGTTTCGTAGATGAGTTTCTTGTTTCCGAGATTAACAAAGAAAAGGAAGAGGTCGTTCTGGTAGGAGAGAAAGAAATAATTAAGCTAAGGATAAGAAAATGAGTGAAGATTTTTGGAAATCGTGCAAGCTTCAATACTTGATACTGATTACTTTTCTGGTGTTGGCGGGACTGGCGGGAGGGTTGGTGGTTTCGCTGCCTTGCCGTGCCGAAATCTCTTCTTTAGGTGAAAAGCCTGTTAGCATGGATTTCAGGGATACAGATTTGAAGGATGCGATTGGAATGCTTTCAGTTATGACTGGTTGGAATATGGTTGTGGACAAAGATGTAGAAGGAAGAGTAAATGTCCGTTTCCAGGATGTTCCTGGCCTGCAGATTCTTAGCGAAATTTTGGAGATCAATGAATGTCAGTACGAAATCCAGGATAACATTATTAAAGTAAGTAGGATGCCGATTATTACTCAGAGGCTTCCTCTTGAATATGCCCTGGTTTCTTCTGTAGCTCCCTATTTAGATGCTCTTATTTCTTCAGAAGGGAGCTTCCAGTTAGATGAAGCCACTAATACAATCGTGGTTAGTGATAAAAAGAAAAACCTGGAGAAGATAACTGTCTTTCTCCAGCAAATAGATACCCCAGCCGAACAACTTCAAAGCAAGAGTTTTACTATTAGATTTATCCCGGTCGATAGTGTTGTTTTCCTGCTTGAGGATTACCTCAGTGCAGAGGGAAAAATCAAGATTGATCCTTTGGCAAACACTCTTCTTTTAACTGAAACTAGCCGTAATTTTGTCCAGTTGGAAAAACTTCTCTTAAATATAGATGTCTATCGAGCTATAGAGGAAATGTTCACTTTAAGGTATGCTCTGGCCTCTTCGGTTGCCCCTCTTTTAGAAAATTACCTGGGTCCTGAAGATAAGCTCCAGGTAAATGAACAGGCAAATGAAATAATCCTTAGTTCCGACCTATATACCTTAAAAAAGATAGGGGCATTGTTAGATTCTCTGGATACTCCTGCCAAACAACTTCAAAGCAAGAGCTTTACCGTCAAGTATCTTTATTTGGAAGAACTAGCCAGTATAGTTGAGGAGAATCTTTCTTCTTTGGGAGAGATAATAGAGCGCAACCAAGCCAGGAGTACGTTTGTAGTAGAAGATACCTCTTACAACCTTTCCAAGATAGAAAAGGTTATCAAGGAGGCAGATGTCTTTATTCCTCTTAAGAAAACCTATGAAATTAAGTTTGCTCCTTTGTCTTCTCTGGCTGAACAGATAGAGGACATTCTTTCTGAGGAAGGAAAGAAGTCATTGGAGACAAGAGAAGAGACCGACACTATTGCTGTGAAGGATGTAAAGAAGAATTTGGACAGAATCGATAAGCTGATTAGTGCGAAGGATACTCTGGAGGCTCAGCTGATAACAAAGAGATATGTGCTCAAATATTTGAGTGCTATCGAGGCCAAGTATTACCTTGAGGTGAACAATATGGTGAGTGACGATGGGGAGATTCGTGTTCCTGTAGTGAGGGAGAAAGTAGAAGCAGGAAATGTGAAGGATCAGAGTGAGTACATCATAATTCCGCAGGAAACAGTTGGCAATCCAAAAGAAATTAAAGTGGAAAGCGCTCAAGTTGATTTGCCAGAAGAGGAGGAGAATGTAATTTACATAACCGACCTGAAGAGGAATATTTCCAAGATTGATGAAGCAATAGAAGAAATGAATAGTCCTTCCCGCGCCGAAGAAATAATCAACCGTACATTCTATATCCGGGAAGGGTCCTTAGAGCGCATAGCTTTGGCTATGGCTAATATCCTGGGAATCGAGCCGGATAACATAGAAGGCCTGGAGCCTAAGGGAGAATGGATGCAAATGGAAGTTCCCACTCTGGAAATCAATCTGGGTACGGTGGGACCAAGGTAGGAGAATAAAGTACCGAAGGACAATTTCTTCCGTCACCATAACTGGTGAATCGTATTTCGTGAATCGTGAATGGTTTAATCAAACCCTACAATCATTTACTTCCTTGTTTGCGATTCACTATTCACCAACGACCATTCACTGCTTTTAAGGAACGTTCTTCGGTAGACGATATGATTTCTTAGTTCATCAAGAAAACTAGTACTATTGAAAGCTGTAATAGCGGAGGGAGTTATGAGTATAGGAAAAGTAGTCCCTGTATTGACAATATTTGCTGTCTTATTCTTACTTCTAGGTATTGGAGCAGGGGGGCAGCCCTCAATGTCAGTAGATATGGCTACCGGCAGGATAACCATAAGGGCGAGCAGGTGGCAGATCGATGAAGTTGAAAAGGCGAAAGCTGAATTTCCTTTGGAAACCAGGCAAATTCAGATCAAAGCCAGACTTCTGGAACTGAGCGAGAGTGCAACGCGGGAATTCGGGATTAACCTGGAGCGCTTAACTGGAGTCATGGTTCCTTTGGGAAAAGTGGGAGAAGGCACAGGCATGGAACTTGATGGAGGGGCACTACAGTATACTTTCTATAGCCTGACGGCAGGCAAGGAAAAACTGGAGGCTATCCTTGATGCGCTCATTAGCACTGGAGAAGCTGAAGTTTTATCGGCACCTCAGGTGAGCACCTTGAGTGGCCAGGTAGCCGGCATATATGTGGTGCAAGATGTGCCCTACTTGATTAGTGAGGAGACAAAGATAGGAGAAGAGGTAATACCAGCGAAGTATGGGTATGTGACAGTGGGGGTTGTACTTCAGGTACTACCTGATATTGTGGGAGAGGACCTTGTTCAGATGTCCGTCTTTCCAATGGTATCTCGTTTTGGGCCTAGTGAGGGATTTGGCTATAAACAACCGACTTTCTACAGAGAAATTGCCCCTACCAACATTACGGTAAGAAGCGGGGAGACTATTGTTATTGGGGGACTGATGAGAGAAAAAAAGGAGGAGAGCATTGCCGGTCTTCCTATCCTATCCCAACTTCCTGTTATAGGTAATCTTTTCAAGAAGAGCAGGAAAGTGACATCCAAAACGAATCTGGTGGTCACAGTTGAGCCTCACATCATTACTCCCCGGGAAATCAAAGGAAGAAGCAAGAGAGTTTTTACCTTTACCTACGCTATGGCAGAGGATATGGCCAGGCAGATAGGAGGCATGCTTTCTCCTGAGGGAGTGATAGAGATAAATCCAAAAGAGGCACCGCCCAACTCCATTTTAGTAAGGGATAATGATGACAGAGTGAAGGTGATTCAGGAAGTACTTAATGGAATTGGTTCCTTTGTAGAGCAAAGAAGGCAGAGACTTTTTTCTCTTCAATTCTCTTCTGCCCAGCCGACCAGGGAAATACTGGAGTCCCTTATTTCGAAAAAAGGTAGCATTGAGATAAAGGAAGAGAACAGCTTGCTTGTGGAAGACGGAGCTTACCAACTTTGGCAGATAGAGAGGGCTATATCTTCTCTGGAGAAACTTAATCAGGTTGCCCAAATAAAGAAATTCTATCTGAAAAATATGCAGGCCAGTAGTATAGTCTCCTCTTTAGAAGAGCTTCTTTCCCCTCAAGGCTCTGTTGAAATAGTAGATAATAACCTAATAGTTAAGGATAATAATTGGGTAATTGAACAAATAAGAAAGAAAATAGAAGAACTGGACATTTCTGGAAATAGTTCATAGCTCATTGTCCGTACCCCCTCACCTTGATCCTCTCCCCTGAGGGGAGAGGAGAGTTCTGTTTTTGTCGATGAACCATGAACTATGAACTATGAACTATGAACTAAAGAAAGGTTAAAGATGCCAAAGTTGAAGATGGGAATACCTAAGGGAAGTCTGGAGAGAATGACCATTGATTTATTCAGAAAAGCTGGTTACCAGATAGGAATGGGCGAGAGGTCTTACCTCCTTACTGTGGATGACAAGGAATTGGAATGTTTATTAATTCGGACACAAGAAATTCCTGTTTATGTGGAAAAAGGAATGTTGGATATAGGATTAGCCGGGTACGACTGGATTTCGGAAAGAAAAGCCAGAGTGAAGAAAGTGAAGGAGCTGTTATATTCTAAGCAGGGGTTGGGCAAGGTAAGATGGGTCCTAGCTGCTCCCGTAGATTCTGATATAGAAAAAGTGGAGGATCTGAAAGGGAAAAGAATAGCTACAGAATTAGTCCAGGTGACTAAGGATTATTTTGGAAAAAAAGGGATAGAAGTTGAGATAGAATTCTCCTGGGGAACTACAGAGGTAAAACCTCCCCATCTGGTAGATGCTATTGTTGAACTTACCGAAACAGGAGCTTCCCTGAGAGCTAACAAGCTCGACATTATAGATACAGTCTTAGAGTCTTCTACCTGGTTGATTGCTAATGTATCTTCCTGGGAGGACCCCTGGAAAAAAGAGAAAATAAAGAATCTGGCTATTCTACTGGAAGGTGCCTTGAACGGACTGGGGAAAGTCGGATTAAAGATGAATGTTCCTGAATCTAAGTTAACAAAATTACTCACATCTTTACCTGCTTTAAGAAAACCTACTATCTCCAAGCTCAGCGAAGGAGAGTGGTTGGCGATAGAAGTAATTCTGGATGAACTACAGGCGCGGGAATTAATTCCTAAGATCAAGAAGTTAGGAGGGGAGGGGATTGTAGAATATCCCTTGAATAAGGTAATCTATTAGTCCCTTATTTGGTTCATTGTTCATAGTTCGTTGTTCATTGATTAAAACCTCTGGCTATGAACCTTGTTCTTTTTGTCGATGAACCATGAACTATGAACTAGAAGGAGGATTAATTGTCTCAGATTCAGGTTAGTGTGGTAATGGGTAGTAAGTCTGATCTTCCAGTGATGAAAAAGTGTTTAGGAGTACTGGATGATTTCGGTGTTGTGTAT
>NJBQ01000006.1 GCA_005223095.1 Candidatus Aerophobetes bacterium Ae_b3a | reverse complement strand
CGAAGATACCAGGCATACCCGCAAGCTTCTATCTCATTATGATATTCATACCTCAGTCACCAGTTTTTACCAACAAAATCAATTCAAAAAGGCTCCTTATCTAATAAATTGCTTAGAGAATGGACAAGATATTGCGTTGGTGAGCAAAGCAGGAATGCCAGGAATATCTGATCCTGGCTATTATCTGATAAGAGAAGCTGTAAAAAAGGAGATTAGGATTGTTCCTATTCCTGGTCCCACTGCTCTAATTATTGCTTTGGTTGCTTCTGGTATTTCTATGGAAAGTTTTGTCTTTGAGGGCTTCTTGGGGAGAAGTAAGGCAGAGCGAAAAAAGAAATTAAACCAATTGAAGAAGGAAAAAAGGACTATCATTCTCTACGAGTCTCCCCATAGAATAAAGAAGATTTTGCCTGAGATCAGAGAAATTTTGGGAGAGCGTAACGTCGTTGTTGCTAGAGAACTAACCAAAAAATTTGAGGAGATAATAAGAGGCAGTGTGAGTGAGGTAGAAGCAGTTTTTCTAAAGAAAGAGCCAAGGGGAGAATTTACTCTAGTAATCGAGGGAAAACATTAATGGTGAATCGTATTTCGTGAATCGTGAATCGAAATTCGTCGCCCGTTGCTCGAAAAGAAAGAAAAATACCCTCTCCTCTGTGGGGAGAGGGATGGGGTGAGGGGTGCGAGCAACCAGCAACGAAAAACAGCGACGGAAGAAAATTGTCCTGAGACAGTTCCTGAAGGTGAAAAATTGAAAAGAGAAAAAACATCTTCTTTTCTGAAAAAGGTGGGTTGGATTCTAATGTTCATAGGGATACCGCTGGGCTCAGCTGTAGGAGGTATTCCTTTTCTTTTGGCGGGTAAAATAATTGAGTCTTCCCGAAAAATAGAGAAGAATACAGTAGTAGTTTTAGCCATTCTCTTTGTGCTTTTCTTTTTACCCTCGCTCATTAATGCCCAGAACAAATTACTTGCCTTGGGTTCAGTATTGAGTCTTGCCTTGATGATATATGCAATTTTTCTGGGAGTGAATTATATTATTCTTCGGGGCGAGTTCTTTAACCTTTTAATTAGAATACTTGTTATCTCAGCCGCTCTTTCCAGTATTTATGCCTTGACCATTTATTTCGCTAATTTCGATTTCATATATTTTAGAAGTAGGGCCAGAACTCTTTTGGCCGGTCAGAATACCTTAGGAGGAGTGACGGTTTTTTCAATAATATGGACTCTCACTTACTTGATCCATACCGATGGCAGGAGAAAGGTATGGTTAGGCTTAGCTCTTTTGCTGATGATTTTGGCTCTGGTTTTTTCTTTCTCGCGAGGAGCCTGGTTGGGAGCTATAGGGGCTATGATCAGTTACGGATTCTGGGAAAAGAGGGCTCGCATTAAAGTGGCTATTGTATTGCTTGTAGGAAGTGTTCTATTGCTTGGCTTTCCTTTCCTGCGTGGTCGCCTGATCTCTATAGGAGATTTTTTTCATCCTTTAACTCAGGAGAGAGTTTATATCTGGAAAGCTTCCTGGGATATGATAAAAGCTCATCCTCTATTGGGAATAGGAATGGATAATTTTTCTCTTGCCTATGAGGAATATATGGTCGAGGGGGCTAAGATTTCTAATCCTTCTTTTGCTCATAATACGGTGCACGTGGGCCCGATTTTTTGGCTGTTAGTAGGGATGATTATCTATGGGGATAAATTTGCCTGGAAACAAAGCAAATTTTCTTGATGAACTAGAAAATTGTCCTTCGCCACTTCCTTTATCACATCGCTGCCGAAGGATATTTTCTGAAGGAGCCTTATGGGAGCAACCTTAAGGAAGCTTCGAGTTGAGGAAAAAGGAAAATATACTGTTTGAGGAGCAAGGCGACGATGCTCTGCCTGCTCTTGAACTTGGGGGGAGCAGGCCGAAGGCCGTTGAGGGGGGATATTTCCCCCCTCAATATTTCTTTCTTGACATTATGGGAGGGGTCAATTAGTATGATTGGTGAATAAAAGCGATGAGAATATTTATTGCTTTAGAATTGCCCGAATCTGTCAGGGAGAGACTGGGGCAACTCCAGGAAAAGCTAAAAGGCACAGAGAATAGGATAAGATGGGTAAACCCTTCTCTCATTCATCTCACTATGAAATTTCTAGGAGAGGTAAAAGAGAAGAATCTAGAAAAGGTTATCCAGACAGCTGGAAATGTGGCTGGTCCATTCTCCGTTTTTAAAATGAAAATTGGAAAAATGGGCGTTTTTCCTAGTTTTTCCTCTCCTAGAGTTATCTGGGTGGGGATAGAAGAGGGCAAGGATAAGCTGGAGACTCTGGCAGCAGAATTGGAAGAGAAACTGGGACAAGAAGGTTTTAGCAGAAGTAATAGAAAATGGACATCTCACCTAACTTTGGCCAGAGTGAAGGTTCTGAAAGAAAAGGAGAAGTTGGAAGCCCTCCTCTTACAATATTGCAAAGAAGTAGAGGGAATAGAAGTAAAGGTAAAGAGTCTTAGTGTAATAAAGAGTGAGCTTACTCCTCAAGGGGCTATTTATACTATTCTTGAGAGAATTCCTTTGCAAAGTATAAATCGAAATTAAAGGAGATAATTACTTATGAAAGAAGAAAAGATGAAGGCTTTGGAGATAGCCAGACTTCAGATTGAGCGTCAGTTTGGCAAGGGTTCGCTTATGCGGTTAGGAGAGAGAGCCGCTCGTATGGACATAGATGTTATTCCTACAGGAAGTCTTGCTCTGGATGCAGCTCTTGGCATAGGAGGTGTTCCCAGGGGCAGGGTGATAGAAATATTTGGTCCGGAGGGTTCTGGGAAGACTACCCTGGCCTTACATATTGCTGCTGAGGCTCAGAAAAAAGAGGGAGTAGTGGCTTTCATTGATGTCGAACATGCTCTAGATCCTACCTACGCCGGGAATTTGGGGGTGAGGATAGATGACCTTCTCATTTCACAACCTGATTCGGGCGAGCAAGCTCTGGAAATTGCCGAACTCCTGGTACGAAGTAATGCCATAGATGTAGTTATAGTTGATTCAGTAGCTGCTCTTGTTCCCAGGGCTGAATTGGAAGGAGAAATGGGGGATTCCCATATGGGACTTCAAGCCAGACTTATGTCCCAGGCTTTACGTAAGTTAACTGGAGCCATAAGTAATTCTAAGACCTGCACTATTTTTGTTAATCAATTAAGGATGAAGATTGGAGTGGTCTTTGGTAATCCTGAAATCACTCCGGGAGGAAGAGCTCTTAAGTTTTATGCTTCTGTGAGAATGGAGGTAAGAAGAAAGGCTTTCTTGACCAAAGGGGAAGAGCGAATAGGCAATGTAACAGTAGTAAAGATAGTTAAGAACAAACTTGCTCCTCCTTTTCGTAAAGCTGAGTTTGACCTCCTGTTTGGCGAGGGGATATCTCAGGAGGGAGATATATTGAATGTGGGGGGCGAGTTAGGAATTATTGAGAAATCAGGAAGCTGGTATTCCTATGGAGATACTCAGATAGGGCAAGGCAAGGAAAGTGCTCGTCAATTTCTTAAGGAAAAAAAGAATTCTGCTTTGCGAGGAGAAATAGAGCGAAAGATAAGAGATAAACTTGGATTTTCAGAAAAAAGAGGGAAGAACTCAAAACCTAAAAATCACTCCCAGGAAAGAAAGTCGTAGAATCTGGAAGCTCAGGATGGATAAAGCTATCAGAGTCTTACTCTTTCTGTTTTGTTTTTTGTTGTGTGCTTATCCTACAAAAGCTCTTCAGAATTATGAAGTAGGGAATATAAGATATAAATCTTTCTCTACCCACACCCAGATAATTATAGAAAAAACAGCACAAACAGACTGTCTACCTGCCAGAGAGTTGACCAGTCCCCCTCGTTTGTTGATTAATCTATTTCCGGCTGTCCTTCTTACTTTACAGGGAAGAGCTGAAGTAGGATATGAGAAGGAGATAGCAGTGGGGGACAGCTTTATTCAGGCAGTTCGTTTAAAGCAAGAACATGAGTCTGTACTGCAAGTAGTTATAGATTTATCTATCACCGAGTATACTTATAATATTTCTTCCGAAGAACCAGATAGTTTGGTTATTGATATAAGGGGACCGAGAGATGCTTCAGATAAGGATTTGGTAGTAGACCTATTAAAAAAGATTGAATTGTCTCCCTCTATCTCTCCTGCTTCTCCAGAGCAGAAAGGGAAGGTCTTTAAGATAGTTTTGGACCCTGGGCACGGGGGAGACGACCCAGGAGCTGTAGGTACCAGTGGATTAAAGGAAAAAGACGTAGTTCTGGCAGTAGCTAAGGAATTGGCTAGCCTGCTGGAAAAAGAACCAGGAATAGAGGTTCATTTAACCAGAGACGATAACAGTTTCCTTTATTTATATCGAAGGACAGAAATGGCTAATCAGATAGGAGGAAATATTTTTATAAGCATCCATGCCAATGCAGCTCCTAGCCGGGGAGCAACAGGAGTAGAGACTTTTGTTAATTCTATGTATGCCGAGGACAAAGAAGCAGCACTGGTGGCAGCAAGGGAGAATAGACCTGCTGAACCTAAAGGTATCTCCCGGGAGGCAGAGGCGCTTCTCTGGGATATGGTGCAGAATAAATATAAGAGTGAAAGCAATGACTTAGCTCATTCTATCCAGAAAAGATTATCGGAAGCTTCTGGTTTGGAGGATAGAGGAGTAAAGAAGGCTCCTTTTTCTGTCTTGAGAGGGGCAGCTATGCCGGCTGTTTTAGTGGAAATAGGCTTTATTTCTAATCCCTGGGAGGAGAGCAAACTAAAAAAAGATGATTTCAGAAAGAAAATCGCCCAGGGGATTCTGGATGGATTAAGGGATTATCTGAAAAAGATAGAATTGATAACTTAAGAATCAGTTTTAGGAAATTAAAGAGGTTAGAGTGGCTTCTCCCAGAAAAAAATCTAAGAAGAAAAGGAAAACAAGGCGCTTTTTAATTTATGCCCTGATAGTGATAGTTGTTTTTATTGCTGGTATGATGTTTGCTCCACTGCTTCAAGAGAAAGCCTACCAACTCAAGGAGTGGTTTGTCAAGCCTCCACCTCCCGATATGAAGAGAGTCAAGCTCTATTTTTCTGAGCCAGAAAGTAAATATCTTGTTTATGAAGAAAGAAAGATAGTAGCCTTTCCGGAGATAACAGAGGAAGTAAAATCAATATTAGAAGAGCTAATTAAAGGACCGCATGATTCCTCTCTTAGTGCTACCCTTCCTCCTGAAACAGAGGTAAGGGCTGCTTACATAAGAGGTAACTGTTTATATATAGACTTTTCCTCTTCTTTAAGAGACAAACACCCGGGTGGAACTACGGGAGAATTGCTCACTGTCTATTCTATAGTTAATACTCTTCTTGATAATTTTCCTTCCCAGTCTTATGTGCAGATTCTAATAGAGGGTATGCCTGAAGAAACCCTGGCTGGACATATTGATATAAGAAATCCTCTAGGCAAGGATCTTGATATTATGAAAAATCCTTAGGAAATCTAAGTTATTACAGGCTATGTTAAAAGATAAAGATTTTGTTTTTATTTGTTTCTGTAGCGTTTTCATCGGGTCCTTAGTAATCTCAGGGGTTTTAGCTAGTAAAATCATAGCTCTGGGAGAAATATATGTCCCTGCTGGAGTACTTGCCTATGCTGTGACTTTCACCATGACTGACACTATTGGAGAAGTATGGGGGAAGAAGTATGCTCAACAGGTTGTTATAGCTGGCTTATTGACATTGATAGTGGTACTCTTACTCATTTATCTAGCTGTCATTCTACCAGCTGCTCCCTTTTGGGAAGGGGAAGAAGCTTTCCAGCGTATTTTAGGTATGAAACAGGGAGCTCTCAGGATAATTGTAGCCAGTATAGTAGCTTATTCTATCAGTCAGTATCATGATGTATGGGCTTTTCATTTCTGGAGGAAAATCACCCATGAGCGTCATCTCTGGTTACGTAACAATGCTTCTACGCTTGTCTCCCAGGCGATAGATACTTCTTTGTTTATTACGTTTGCCTTTTACGGAGTGGTTCCCATCCTTCCTTTAATTCTCGGTCAGTATCTCATAAAGGCTTGTGTGGCTCTCCTTGATACACCCCTGGTCTATCTTCTGATTCATTTCGTGAGGAAAACATAACGCCCCCAGGGAAAACTTCGGATAATCTACCTACTACTCGCGCGATCGACACGGCCAAGAATATCCGATATAATCAGATATTAACGAGTTGTCCAAAATCAATATACAAATTAAGAGAACGAAAATGTTAAAAAGAATATTCAGTGCACTCAAGAAAAAAGGGATTTTAGAATTAGTTTTATCAAGACTTTTTAAATTTCACGCCAAAAAGATCAATAATTATGAGATATATTTCACAAATTTAAGTAGAAAAAGTGGCTTAGAGGTTGGTGGACCAACTAGAATATTTAGGAGAAGAAGTATCTTACCTGTCTATCCAATAGTTGCAGATCTTGACGGTTGTAATTTTAACAGAACAACTACCTGGGAGAGAAAAATAAAGGAAGGGATGACTTATAGGTATTATAAGAATAAGAAGGGTTATCAATTTATTTGTGATGCTATTGAATTAGCAGCGATACAATCAAAAACATATGACTTTGTTTTGTCTTCTCATACTGTCGAACATATAGCAAATCCATTTAGAGCAATATCAGAGTGGTTAAGAGTATTAAAAGATAATGGGATTATATTGTTAGTATTACCTCATAAAGATGGAACCTTTGATCATAATCGTCCAATAACCTCCTTAAATCATCTCATTGAGGATTTTAAGAAAAATGTCAAAGAAGATGATTTGACACATTTACCGGAGATATTAAAGCTGCATGACTTAAATTTGGATTATGCGGCTGGAAATTTTGAGTTATTAAGAGAAAGATCAATGAATAACTATAAGAATAGATGTTTGCACCATCATGTTTTTAACACGGAACTTGTAATAGAAATATTTAATTATTTCAATTTGCAGATAATTTCGGTTGACCTAGTTTTACCATATCATATTATTGTTATGGGAAGAAAATTATTAAGTAAGGAAATGATAAATAATGATACATTTTTAGGCAAAGGCGCCCAATATGCATATATTAGTCCTTTTCCATCGGATAAGAAGTGAGCATTCCTTCTATTGACTTCGAATAATACCAAGTAATTGCTACATCTTGCGAAGATGATATAATTGCTTTGCATTAACAAAGTAGCAAGTTTTGTTGACAAAGCTTCCTTTTTTTCCTAGAATTTGACGATTGGAATTTTTTATAAAGGAACTTCAATAGGAATAGTGTTTATAAATAATGCTAAAGAGGAGAAAGTATTGTGATGAGAAAGGTAATGATGCCCAAGTTGGGTGAGACTATGGAAGAAGGAGAGATTATTAAGTGGCTAAAAAAAGAAGGAGATAGTGTTAAAGAAGGAGAACCTCTTTTAGAGATTGCTACTGATAAGGCAAATATGGAGGTGGAAGCAGTTGCTTCCGGCTTCCTTAGAAAAATTCTTGCTTCTGAAGGGGAAGTGATTCCTGTAACTCATACTATTGCTTTTATTGCTGATAGCATGGATGAGGAAATTTTAGAAGAAAAGGGAAAAGCGTCTAGAAAGGAAGGAGAAAAAAAAGAAGAGGAAGAAATATCTCCCCAGGTTACGGAAAAAGCTGTTACTAAGCCAGTTAAGGCTTCTCCTCTGGCTAAGAAATTAGCCAAAGAACATAGTGTTGACCTTTCCAGTATAGAAGGAACAGGACCAGCAGGAAGGATAGTTAAGGAGGATATTCTGCGAGCACTAGAGCAAGGAGAGGCTCAAGCGGGAGAAGCTGTAATTAAAGAGGAGATTTCTCTTTGTCGTTCAGAAAAAGTCCAGATGCAGCATATGGCAAAAAGCAAAAAAGAGGTTCCGCATGTTTATCTTAAGATAGAAGTTGACTTCTCAGAGGCAATGAAGATGCGGGACGACTTATTAGGAGAGTTCGAGAAAGAAAAAATACACCTTTCTTATACTGACTTATTGATTAAGTCCTGTGCTCGTGCTCTGGACAAACTGCCCCGAATGAACTCCACCTTTGAAGAAGGCAGATTAATGGTTCATTCAGATGTGGGTGTGGGTTTAGCAGTAGCCAGAGAAGGGGGATTGATTGTTCCAGTAATCAAAAAGGCAAACAAAAAGGATCTCTTCCAAATTGCCAGAGATAGGATTGAGCTCATAGATAAGGCTAAAGGAGACAAGCTTTCACTTGAGGAACTGGAAGGAGCAGCTTTTACTCTTTCTAATCTGGGAATGGTGGGAATAAAAGAATTTGCCGCTATCATCAATATACCTCAGGTCTCTATACTGGCGGTGGGAGAGATTAAGAAAAGGGCAGTAGTTCAGGAGGAAAAGGTAGTTATCAGGCCAATGATGGAGATGACTTTATCCTGTGACCATCGAGTAATTGATGGATACTTAGGGGCCCGTTTCTTGCAAGAGATAAAGAAAGGTCTGGAGAAGCCCTCTTTGCTGTTGCTCCCTTAGTAAATAACGGATAAGTTCATTGTTCATGGTTCATTGTTCATCGATAAAAAATAATAAGATGGTAAGTAGTAAGTGGTTAATTGGTGAGTAATTCTCTCTCTTCTCTGGGATAAGGGGAAAATTAACTATTTAACTAAATTAACCAGTTAGCTAACGGGCTAGCAGGTCAATGAACTACGAACTAGATAACGAATTATGGTTTTTAGCCTACGAGCAACGAGATACTAGATACGAGATACGAACTATGTTTACAGGATTGGTGGAAGAGACAGGGATGATAAAAAGAGTTCATACTGCTCCCTGTTATAGTCTGGAGATAATGGCTCAAAAAGTACAGGAAGGAATGGAGCCGTCTCATAGTATAGCTGTAAATGGGGTTTGTCTGACAGTAACAAGTGTGGGTAAGGATATCTTCAGTGTTGAAGTAATACCTCAAACTCTGCAAAAGACTAATCTATCTTATATAAGAGAAGGGGAAAAGGTCAATCTGGAGAGGGCTCTTCTTTCCACAGGTAGATTAGGAGGGCATATGGTAACGGGTGATATAGATGGAGTAGGAAGGGTAGCTGAAGTATTCAAAAAAAAAGAAGAAGTAGTTATACAAATTGAGCCACCCCTTCCTTTGATGAAATATATAGTAGAGCAGGGTCGTATTACTCTAGAGGGAGTAAGTTTAACTGTTGCCAGTTGCAGCGAGACTGATTTCAGAGTCTGTCTAATTCCTTTTACTCTTAACAATACTACTCTTGCCTTAAAGAAAAGAGATGATTTAGTTAATCTGGAAGCAGACATAATTTCTAAATATATGGATAAGTTGATTCATAATTCCCATCCGCATAAGTCAAGAATTAACAAAGAATTTTTAAAAAGAGTGGGGTATTAAATGGAGTTTAATAGAATAGAGGAAATTCTGGAGGAGTTTAAGAAAGGGAGAATGGTCATTGTTCTGGATGACAAGGAAAGAGAAAATGAGGGTGACCTTATTGCTCCTGCTTCTCTAGTTACCGCCCAGGTGGTAAACTTTATGGCTAAATATGGAAGAGGTCTCATCTGTGTTCCTATAACCTTAAGCAGAGCTAAGCAGTTGGGACTGGAACCTATGGTAGAGGAGAATACCTCTTTGAAGGGAACCCCCTACACTATCTCTGTCGATGCCAGGCATAACACCACCACAGGGATATCTGCTTTTGATAGAGCCGAGACGATAAAGGTTCTTGTTGATACTAAAGCAAAAAAGGAAGACTTAGCCAGACCAGGTCATATCTTCCCTTTGATTGGCAGGGAGGGGGGAGTTTTAGTGCGGGCCGGTCATACCGAGGCAGCAATAGACTTAGCCAGATTAGCCGGACTTCATCCTATTGGTGTTCTTTGTGAAATTATGGGAGAAGATGGTCGGATGGCCCGACTTCCTCAGCTTTTATCTTTTGCCAGGAAACATAATTTAAAGGTGTGTAGCGTAGCTGATATCATAAGTTATCGCTGGAAAAAAGAAAAGCTTGTTAGGCGAGAGGCTACTACTCGTCTGCCTACCTCCTACGGGGATTTCAAATTAATTGCCTATAGAACTATTCTTGAGGATAGAGTTGACCTTGCCCTGGTAAAGGGGCAGGTTAGAAACAAAGAAAATGTATTAGTACGTGTACATTCTCGCTGTCTTACCGGCGATACTTTTAATTCCTTACGTTGTGATTGTGGGGAACAGTTGAGGAGAGCTTTAAAGAAAATAGGGGAGTCTGAGTGTGGGGTGTTACTCTATTTGAATCAGGAAGGACGCGGAATAGGGCTCTTAAATAAGCTTAGAGCTTATGAGTTTCAGGACAAGGGAATGGATACAGTGGAAGCCAATGAGAAGCTAGGTTTTGAATCAGACCTACGAACATATGGAATTGGAGCTCAGATTCTAGCTGATTTAGGACTTCACAAAATTAGACTTCTGACCAATAATCCACGCAAAATTGTTGGATTAAAGGGATATAGCCTGGAGGTTACTGAGCGCATCCCTTTAGAAATAGAACCTAATGAAATCAACAAGCTTTATTTAAAGACCAAACAAAAAAAACTGGGACATTTATTAACACTGAACGAAAAGAAGATAGGGGGAGAAAAATGAGAGTTTATAAGGGACAAATAACGGGGAAGGGTCTAAAATTTGGGATTGTTATTTCCCGATTTAATGAGTTTATCACAGGAAAGCTTTTAGAAGGGGCCATGGATGCTTTTGCCAGACATGGAGTAAAAGAAGAGGATATAGAGGTAGCCTGGGTTCCCGGTTCTTTTGAAATACCAGCGCTAGCTTCACATCTGCTCAAGAAGAAAGAATTCGATGCTTTGATTTGTCTTGGGGCTATTATTAGAGGGGAAACTTCCCATTCTGAGGCAATATCTTCTCAAGTGGCACGAGGTATTTCAGGTTTAGCTCTAAGAGAAAAAATTCCTGTTATTTTTGGGATAGTTACTGCCGATACTCTGGAACAAGCTATTGAAAGGGCAGGGACTAAAGCGGGAAATCGGGGCTGGGATGCTGCTATTTCGGCTATGGAGATGGTAGATTTATATAGGCAATTAGGGAAGAAATAGAAGGTGGATGGTAGGAAACTGGACAATTAAGAAAGCTATAGATTGGGCTTTCCAATATCTGGAGAGGAGAAGGATAGAAAATCCCCACTTAAATGCTGAGCTGTTAGTCAGTTATGTTTTAGGAAAAACCCGCCTGAAGCTCTATCTTGAGCGTGAGCATCTTCTTTTTGCTTGGGAGCTTTCCCTTTTTAAAGAACTGGTTATTCAGCGGTCCCATTATATTCCTCTTGCTTATCTTACAGAAGAACAAGATTTTATGGGTCTTAAGTTCAAGGTAACCTCGGATGTTCATATTCCTCGCCCGGAAACGGAAATTCTAGTGGAAAAGAGTCTGGAAACAATCAAAAGAATGGTCTTTCCAGCAAAGAGCGAGGAAAGGTTGGATGATTTCGTTATTATAGACCTGGGCACCGGCTGTGGGAACATCGCTATCAAACTGGCTAACGAATTGGAAAAATCAAAGGTTTATGCTGTTGATATTTCCTTAAAAGCCCTAAAAGTGGCTCAGGGGAATGCTAAATTTCATAATCTAGATAAAAAAATATCTTTTTTACTGGGAGATCTATTCTTTCCTCTCGCTCATCTAAAATTAGAAGGGAAAGTCAATCTCATTATTTCTAATCCCCCTTATGTAAGCAGCAAAGAGATGGATAATCTTCCTCTAGAAGTACAAAGAGAACCAAAAGTTGCTCTGGAAGGTGGGGATGATGGTTTAAGTGTTTATAGAAGGATTATTTCTCAGGGTGCTAGATTTTTGAGAAAAACAGGTTTTTTGGCTTTAGAGATGGGATATAAACAGGCAGAGAGAATAAGGGAGTTAATTCTTGCTCAGGAAGAGCTGTGTATTCCTCAGGTTATTCCCGATTATGAGGGAATGGAACGAGTAATCCTGACAAAAAAGAGAGCGTAGAGCGTTTAGCGGATAGTGAAAACAAAAAGCTTTAAAGATTTAATAGTTTGGCAAAAGGCCTATAGATTAGTTTTGGAAATATATAAGATTACAAAGGATTTCCCAAAATCCGAAACCTATGGATTAGCTCAACAGATGAGAAGGGCAGCAGTATCCTTGCCTTCTAATATAGCTGAAGGGTATGGAAGAAGGCATAAGACAGAATATAAGCAGTTTTTGTCTATCGCCTATGGGTCTTTATCAGAATCAGAGACCCAATATTTGTTATCTATAGACTTAGGATATACAAAGAAAAGTGATATCATTGAGAACTTATTGAAGGAAGTGGGTAGTATGTTGTATAGAATGATTTATCCTATACGCTAAACGCTACCCGCTATACGCTAAAAAGAGTGATATCTTGACCAGACAAGACCAGTTTGAAAGAAGAATTAAAATTTTCTGGATAATAATAATCTGTGGCCTTCTTGTCCTTCTAGGGAGAATAGCCTGGCTGCAACTGATAGAGGGAGAAAGGTATTTTCGTATTTCCAAGAATTCACGTCTTCGACTTGTTCCCTTGCCTTGCAGCAGGGGTCTTATCCTGGATAGAAACGGAGAGAAGTTGGCCGGGAATGAAGCTTTTTTTTCTGTAGGGGTAGTCCCTTCCAATGTGACTGATATAGATGAATTAATTAAATGTCTTGATGAGTTCTTAGATATAGACAAAGAGATAGCCAAAAAGAGGATTCAAGAAGCGAATAATATCTTTAGACCTGTCTGGGCAAAAAGGAACATAGATCTATCTGCGGTTACATATCTTCTGGAAAAAGAAGAAGATTTTCCGGGAACAGTCATTCTCACCCAACCGGTTCGCAGTTATTATTATGATGAGATGTGTGCTCATGTGCTTGGTCATGTGGGAGAAGTAAACCAGGAGGAGCTAACAGCGAATTCTACCTTTGGTGTTGAACTAGGAGATTTAGTGGGTAAAATGGGTGTAGAAAAGGCATATAACTCATACTTACAAGGAGAAAAGGGAGGGAGACAAGTAGAAGTAGATGCACACGGGCGTACCTTAAGAGTAATTTCGGAAAAAGACCCTCTGCCGGGAGATAGTGTTTATTTGACTATTGACCTTGAAATGCAAGAAATTGCTGCGGAGAAATTGGGCCAAAGAAAAGGAGTCGTTCTAATCGGAGATTATGAGACAGGAGAAATTCTGACTCTAGTTAGTCATCCCACTTTTAATCCCAATCTTTTTTCCTGGGGTGTTTCGGAAGATGAATGGAGCAAGTTAGTGCAGGATCCAGGTGATCCTCTAGAGAATCGAGCTTTAAGGGGAGAATATCCTCCTGCTTCTACATTTAAGGTAGTAGTTGCGGCGGCTGCTTTAGAAGATAATATTATCGGAAAAGAAGATACCTTTTTCTGCGGGGGAGAGCTTCTGGTGGGCAACCGTATCTTTAAATGCTGGAAAGAAGAAGGGCATGGAAGATTAAATCTGGAAGAGGCTATTATTGATTCCTGTGATGTTTTCTTTTATCAACTGGGATTGAAGATAGGAATGGACAAAATAATTCGATACTCTCGTCTCTTTGAGTTGGGAGAAATTACTGGTATAGACCCGGTTTCAGAAAAAGATGGTCTTTTGCCCACCCGTGAGTGGAAGTTAAAAGCCAAAGGTGAAGCCTGGTATCCTGGGGATACAGTTAATCTTTCCATTGGGCAGGGATTTCTTCTAGTTACTCCAGTACAAATGTTCAGAGTCATCGCTGCCGTAGCCAATGGAGGTAGTCTAATTGACCCGTATCTGGTGAAGGAAGTAGTTGATTCGCAGGGCAAAGTTGTTGAGAGTTTCTCTCCTGGAAGAGGTAAAAAAATACCTATTTCCTCCTCAGTCTTTGATTTTCTGGGAAAATCCCTGCGAGGAGTAGTTAGAGAGGGGACAGGGTGGCGAGCAGAGAATAAGATTGTGAAGATTGCTGGAAAAACAGGAACTGCAGAATCGTCAGATGAAGAAAGACCTCATAATTGGTTTATAGGTTATACACTTCCTGATGACGCTCGCTTAGCTATAGTTGTTTTGATAGAATACCGAGAAGAGGAGATTTCTATTGCTGCTCAAATAGCAGGAGAGATTCTCTCACAGATTTTTAATAAAAACTAATTTGAAGGCAGATTTAGGCAAGATAAACAGGATAAATTAAGAATGCAAGTTTCTTTCATTTCTCAGAAATATGATAGGATTATTTTGTTAGCTACTATTATCCTGGCATTGGGCGGGATTTTCCATTTATGGACAATTGTTACTCCTGATGAGACCTATTATCTTTTTCATCAGGTAAGCTGGGTATGCGTAGGAATCGGTGTTATGTTTCTTCTCTCTTTTTTTAGGGTTGGTTTGTGGCAAAAGGGAGCTTACTTTTTCTATGGAATTATTCTTTTTTTTCTTCTATTTGTTCTGTTCAAAGAAGAAGGCATCTATGGGGCTCAAAGATGGATTAAGATAGGAGCATTTAGTTTTCAGCCTTCCGAGTTTGCCAAGCTTATTCTTATTATTGTTTTGGCTAAACTCCTGACTAACAGGGAGAAAGTGAGCAAGAAGGGGATAATTCTTTCTTTTTGCCTTACTCTCATTTTCTTAATTCTCGTTGCTCTCCAGCCAGACATGGGAAGTGCCATTATTCTTCTTCCCCTCTGGTTGGCGATGTTGTTCTTAGCTGGGATATCCTTGAAAAGAATATTTACCATTCTGGGACTAGGTTCATTATTACTTCCAGTTTCTTATTTCTTTCTTCGTCCTTATCAGAAGACGCGTATCCTCACTTTCTTGAATCCAGGGAGAGATCCTTTAGGAGCAGGATGGAATATTCTGCAGTCTAAGGTCGCTTTGGGTTCAGGGAGGTTGACGGGCAAAGGTTTAGGTGGGGCTGTTCATACTCAGCTCAGTTTTTTACCGCGCCCCTTTACCGATTTTATCCTTGCTACTGTAGGGGAAGAATGGGGATTTATAGGAATCTTATTGCTCTTAGGGCTATACCTTATGATTATTGCTAGAGGAATGAAAATAGCCCGTCAGGAAAGTAACAATTTTGCCAAATTAGTGGGTGTAGGGATAGTTATTTTGCTCTTTTTGCAGATTTTCATTAACATAGGTATGGTGGTAGGGATAATGCCTGTTACCGGTGTGCCTCTTCCCTTAATAAGTTATGGAGGAAGTTCCACCATAATGTTCTTTGCTGGGATAGGAATATTACTCAGTATAAAGAGATTTGAGGATAGATAGGTTTGACAGCTTTCCTCTTCCGTATATATTGTAGTACAGAAATAAAAATGCCGATACTATAATTGTGTTGTGGAACTGACAAGCAAGGGCTTTACCGTATCTAGCGCCCTCTCTTGATTAGTTCATAGTTCATGGTTCATAGTTCATCGATGAAAAGAAGGAACGGTGAACCAGTTGTCTAAGGGGTTAGCAGGTCAATGAACAATGAACTACGAACAATGAACATAAAAAGGGGTAAGGGGAAAATGGCTGATGATTTTAGAAAACTACTGGAAAAAGAGGGGGTTATCGTCTTCGATGGGGCAATGGGCACCATTTTGCAGGACAAAGACATACCTCAAGGCTCTCCTCTGGAAGAGTTGAACTTAACCGAACCTAATAAAGTTGCTGATGTCCATCTTTCTTATGCTGAAGTGGGAGTTGATGTAGTCGAGACTAATACTTTCGGGGCGAATAGAATAAAACTGAGCAGATATAATTTAGAGAGTAAAATGGAGGCTATTAATAGAGAAGGAGTCAGAATTGCCAAAGAGACTGTTCCGTCTTGTTTAGTAGGAGCTTCCATTGGTCCCCTGGGAACTTTAATAGAACCATGGGGAGATCTCAGCTTAAATGAGGCTTATTCTGTCTTTAAAGAACAGATAGATTCAGCGTCAAAAGCAGGAGCTGACCTTATAGTAATAGAGACAATGATGTATATAAAAGAAGCAGAAGTAGCTGTGCTGGCGGCAAGAGATGTTTGCCAGCTTCCTATAGTTTGTCAGGTTACTTTTGCTGAGAATGGAAGAACATTAATGGGGGAAGACCCTGATACTGTATTGAGTGCTCTAGAGGATTTAAAAATAGATGCTCTGGGAGCTAATTGCAGCGTAGGTCCAGATAGCCTTCTTCCCGTAGCAGAGAAGATTTGTTTGAAAGCGCATCTACCTTTGATTTTTCAGCCTAATGCCGGTCAACCACAACTTAAAAATGGAAGGACTGAATACCTTGTGTTACCGGAACAATTCTCTGATTGGATGGAAAAATTTGTGGAACTAGGGGTAAAGATAATAGGGGGTTGCTGTGGGACTACCCCCGCTCATCTAAAAGCCATCGTATCTCGTATCTCGTGAATCGTATCTCGTTCATAAAATAGGGACAGCGACCATTTTTTGAAAGCACTACTTAAAAGGTAAATACTCGGTGAACCTCGTGTCATTGCGAGGGATGAAATCCCGAAGCAATCTTAATTTCCGTCAGAGATTGCCACGTCGTCCTGAAGGCCTTCAGGACTCCTCGCAATGACAAGAAGGAACGTGCTTTACTGAATATTTACTAACCAATTAACCACTCACGGGCTAAAAGGGGTTTTATTATGCCGATGACAATTACAGAAAAAATTTTGGCTAAACATTGTGGGAAAACTGAAGTCAAGGAGGGAGAGTTTATCGAGGTTGATATAGATGTGTTGCTGGGTAACGATATCACTGCTCCCTTAGCTATAGAAAAATTTCGGGAGTGGGGAGGGAAGAGAGTTTTTGACTCACAGAAGATAGTCCTTGTACCTGATCATTCTACTCCTAATAAAGATATAAGAGCAGCTCAACAGTCTCTCCTTTTAAGAAAATTTGTCAGAGAACAGGGGATTGCAAATTATTTTGAGGTGGGGCGAGTAGGTATAGAGCATATTTTACTTCCAGAAAAAGGACTGGTGCTTCCGGGAGACTTAGTCATCGGAGCAGATTCTCATACCTGTACCGCGGGAGCCTTAGGGGCCTTTGCCTGTGGAGTAGGAAGCACAGACTTAGCGGCTGCTATGCTGATAGGAAGAGTCTGGCTTAAGGTCCCTTCAACTATTAGGTTTGTTTATAGAGGCGAATTGAGAAAATGGGTTACAGCCAAGGACCTTATTCTTTATACTATTGGTGACATAGGAGTAGAGGGAGCCTCTTATAAGAGTATGGAATTCGGTGGAGAGGTTATTTCCAGGATGAGCATGGCAGGAAGACTCACTATGTGCAATATGGTCGTAGAGGCAGGAGCAAAGAATGGTATTATAGAACCGGATGAGATTACTCTTAACTATATTCGCACAAGGAGTAAAAGGGAATATCACCTTTATAGCGGTGATCCCCAGGCTGAATATCTGGAGGTTAAGGAATATGAAGTGAGCCAGCTCGAGCCTCAAGTAGCTTTTCCTTCGCTTCCTTCTAACACAAAGGGGATATCTCAGATAGGGAAGATACAGGTTGACCAGGTAGTGATTGGTTCTTGCACTAATGGACATTTTGAGGATTTAAAGATAGCAGCAGAGCTTCTTAAAGGGAAAAAAATTTATCCGGATGTAAGATTGATAATTATTCCTGCTACACCTTCCATTTACCTGGAGGCTCTTAAAAAAGGGCTACTGCAAGTCTTTTTAGAGGCAGGAGCGGTGATTAGCCCACCTACCTGTGGGCCTTGCCTGGGAGGATATATGGGAGTGCTAGGAGAGGGAGAGGTAGCTGTCTCTACCACTAACCGTAATTTTGTAGGAAGAATGGGACACCTCAAGAGTAAAGTATATCTGACTGGTCCGGCAATAGCGGCTGCTTCAGCTATTAAGGGTAGAATTGCCGGTCCAGAGGAGGTTATTTAAATGCAATTAGCAAAGAGGGTTAAAAGAATCCCCCCTTATCTGTTTACTACCATAAACGAGATGAAAGAGAAGGTTGCGCAAGAGAGAGGTGATGTGATAGACTTGGGAATGGGAAATCCAGACTTATCTACTCCTTCTCATATTGTAGAAGCCCTCAGGGAGGCGGTGATGGATCCCCTTTCTCATCGTTATCCCCTTCCAGCAAGAGGAGATGAAGAGTTAAGAGAAGGTATTGCAGAGTGGTACAAGAAAAAGTTTCAGGTTGCATTGGACCCTGAAGAGGAGGTTCTTCCTTTGACTGGCTCAAAAGAGGGAATAGCAGTCGTTTATCTTGCTTCTCTTAATCCGGGAGACATAGCTTTAGTTCCCACCCCTACCTATCCTGTTCATTTTAATGGAGCTCTTTTAGCTGGTGGCGACGTCTACTCTCTTCCTATTAACAAAGAGAATGATTTTTCTCCTGATTTCTCCTCTGTCCCGGGTGAAGTGCTAAAGAAAGCCAAGACTGTCCTTGTCAGTTATCCTAATAATCCTACGGCAGCCATAGCAAGTAAGGAATTTTTTGCAGAAACAGTTGTTTTTGCCAGAAAGTATGGACTTATTCTGATTCACGATTTTGCCTATTCTGAGATAACCTTTGATGGATATAGACCGCCCAGCCTTCTTCAAACAAAGGGAGCTAAAGAGCTTGGGATTGAATTTCATTCTTTTTCTAAGACCTATAATATGCCAGGGTGGCGGATAGGTTTTGTAGTAGGAAATGGAGATATTATAGATTCTATTTTTCGGGTAAAATCTTATATTGATTTTGGCATATTTACTCCCATTCAAAAAGCGGCCTGCTTAGCTTTGACGAATTCACAGGATTGCGTGAAGGAGATTCGTCAGGTTTATCAAAAAAGAAGAGATGTGTTAGTGCGGGGACTGACAGAGCTAGGTTGGGAGGTAGAACTTCCTATGGCTACCATGTATGTTTGGGCTTCTATTCCTCCTTCTTATTCAGGGATGTCTTCTTTGGAGTTTAGTAAGTTTCTCTTACAGAAAACAGGGGTAGTAGTTTCTCCCGGGATTGGCTTTGGGGAAGGAGGAGAGGGCTTTGTAAGATTTGCTCTCGTTGCTGATGAGGAAAAAATAGAAAAAGCGGTAAGCCAAATAGGGTCAATTCTCTAGTCGTTTCTTTTTGAGCAACGACTAGAGAATTGAAGAACTCAATTGGCGAGACACGAGAAACAGCGAGGATTGTCCGGGAGGTCTAATTACATCTCTGCCGAAGGACATTTTCTGAAGAAGCCTTATTAGGGGCATCCCTAACGAGGCTTCGAGTTGAGGAAAAAGAAAAATATACTGTTTGAGGAGCAAGGCGACGATGTTTTGCCTTTTTTTGAACTTGGGGGGAGCAGGCCGAAGGCCGTTGAGGGGGGATGTTTCCCCCTTCAAAGTCTTTTATATCTTTCCCGAAACGAGAAGCTGAGTAGAAATAATAAGAAGCTACTATACAGTGACGGAAGAAATTGTCTTGAGGCATTTCTTGACACCTATTAGAAGGTATGATAAGATGTTTTTAAATAATGATGTTCTTGTTTGCAGATGATTAAGAGACAAAAAGTGATTTGAGGAAAGGGAAAATGGTATAATGAGAAAGGAGGTGAAAGCATAGAAAATTTAGAGTTTCTGGAATAAATAAAAAGGAGGTTTAACAGAAATGCTAAAAAAAGGGATGTTCAATAAGTTGCTGTTGGTATTAGTTATAGTTTCGTTTACAGTATGTATACAACTACCAGCTGTGGCTCAAGAAGAGACTTTGCGGGACCAATTAGCAGAAGCTAAGGCGGCGATTGCCGATCAAACATGGATAATTGAGCAGCTAACGGATAATTTCTTCGAAACAACAAAAGAGTTGATGAAAGAGATTGATTCTCTTAAGGCTGCCAATGCCCAGCAAGCCGAGACCATCAAACAAATCACCGATAACTTCTTTAAAGTAACCGGAGAGCTAAATGCTATCAATGCCGAGATGGAGGAGAAAGTTGCTGAGCGAGCCGAGACCATTAAACAAATCATCGATAACTTCTTTAAAGTAACCGAAGAGCTAAAGGCTCAGATAGATCCTCTTAAGGCTGCCAATGCCGAGCAAGCCGAGACCATTAAGAAGATTACCGATAACTTCTTTAAAGTAACCGGAGAGCTAAAGGCTATTAATGCTGAGATGGAGGAGAAAGTTGCCGAGCAAGCCGAGACCATCAGGAAGCTCACCGATAACTTCTTTAGAGTAAGCAGAGAATTAGGGGTTATTAATGCTGAGATGGAGGAGAAAGTTGCCGAGCAAGCCGAGACCATCAAGAAGATTACCGATAACTACTTTAAAGTAACCGGAGAGCTAAATGCTCAGATAGATCCTCTTAAGGCTGCCAATGCCGAGCAAGCCGAGACCATTAAACAAATCACCGATAACTTCTTTAAAGTAACCGAAGAGCTAAAGGCTCAGATAGATCCTCTTAAGGCTGCCAATGCCGAGCAAGCCAAGACCATCAAACAAATCACCGATAACTTCTTCAGAGTAACCGGAGAGCTAAATGCTATCAATGCTGAGCTGGAGGAGAAAGTTGCCGAGCAAGCCGAGACCATCAAGAAGATTACCGATAACTACTTTAAGGTAGCAGGAGAATTAAGAAGTGAAATAACTGGTTTGGAAGTTGCTAATGATGGCTTAAAAGTTGCTAATGAGGAACATTTAGCCACGATTAAGAAATTGAAAACACAGAGATTACTGTTAGGTCTTGGGCTTCTAGCGGCTGCCTATTGTAGTCTTAGCCATTAAGGAGGTGGAAAAGATGCAGAAGAGAAAGGTATTTGGTATATTAGGGACGATGCTGTTGTTATGCGCTTTGGCTGGCAGTGCAGGGGTAGCACAAGGTGATTCTTCTCTTGAGGCAATTGAGAATGAATTAGAGAGTTTACAGGAAGAATACGCTCAGTTAAGCCAGACGATAGTAGAAGCAAAAGATATTTCCCTGGAGACAATGGTAAAGATGGCTGAATTCAAGGAGGAAGTCCTCTACAGATTGGGATTATGGCGGGCAAAACTGGCTGAAGGATTGATAAATACAATAGAGGCAAGGGCACTGAAAGCAAGCGTAGAAGAGCTCAGGGCGGAAGTTTCTCTGGCAAAAGAGATGGCTGCTTCTGCCAGGATTCAAGCTGATCAAGCTATAAAGGAGACCAGGGAATTAGCCAAACAAACTCAAGAAAAGACAGATATGATTCTGGCTAAAGTAGATGACATAATAAGAAGAGTGAGGAATCTAGAAAAGGGATTGGGGAAAAAAGCAAGTATCAAACTTAAATCAACTGGTCTTTATGAGGTTAAAGCTAAGAATATCTACGAAGTAAAGAAAGGTGATAGTTTGTGGCGCATCGCGGGTTCTAAGGATGTCTATAATGATCCTGGTAAATGGCGCATAATCTACGAAGCCAATAAAGATAGGATTGGTGATGTTGCAGTAATCTATCCTGGACAGAAACTGGTAATCCCTGCGGAGTAACAAGAGCTGTGAATCGTATCTTAGAGGTAGGAAAATTGTCCTGAGGTTTTGTTTCTTGATGAACTAGGGATTATATGGCCTACCGAAGGACATTTTCTGAAGAAGCCTTATAGGAGGAACCTTAACGAAGCTTCGAGTTGAGGAGAAAGAAAAATATACTGTTTGAGGAGCAAAGTGACGAGTTTATATTTTTCCCGAAACGAGAAGCTGAGCAGAAATAATAAGAAGCTACTATACAGCGACGGAAGAAATTGTCCTGAGGTATTTCTTGGCGTTAATCAGAAGAAAGTCCATATTTATCCTGGAATTTCTTTATTCTTCCCCCACTATCAACAAATTTCTGTTTCCCGGTAAAGAAGGGATGACAACGAGAACATATCTCTACATGTAAATCTTGTTTAGTGGATTTAGTTTTGTATTCAGCTCCACAGGCACATCTGATGGTTGTTTCGTGATAGGATGGATGAATTTTTTTTTTCATTGGAAAGTTACCTCCTTTTTATTTGAATCTTTTCCCAGGTGAGATACAATCTCCAGGAATTGCTTATTGTTTTCCGTTTTTTTCATTACTTCTATTACTGCTTCAATGGGTTCTTTGTAATTCTGTCGGTTAAGATAGTTCCTAAGAGCCCATATCATAGAAAGTTCCTTATCGCTTAATAGTAGTTCCTCTTTTCTTGTACCCGATCTATTCATGTCAATAGCGGGGAAAATTCGCCTTTCCGCTAATTCTCTGGTGAGGCGTAGTTCCATATTGCCGGTTCCCTTAAATTCTTCAAAAATAACTTCGTCCATTTTACTTCCTGTCTCTACTATAGCAGTAGCCAGAATAGTCAGACTCCCCCCTTCTTCTACTTTTCGAGCTGCCCCAAAGAATCTCTTAGGATGATGTAGAGTGTTAGCATCTATCCCCCCAGAAAGAATTTTGCCACTGGTAGGGATAACGAGATTATAAGCTCGAGCCAATCTGGTAATGCTATCCAGGAGGATTACCACATCACGTTTTTGTTCTACCAGCCTCTTAGCTTTCTCAATGACTAATTCTGCTACACGGATGTGATTTTTTGGTGGTTCATCAAAAGTAGAGAAAGCAACTTCTCCTTTTACTGAGCGTTGCATATCTGTAACTTCTTCTGGTCGTTCATCAGTTAGGAGTACCATAAGTTCTATTTCTGGGTGATTAACTGCTATACCGTGAGCAATTTTCTGTAAAAATATGGTTTTTCCTGTCTTGGGAGGAGCGACAATAAGACCTCTTTGTCCTTTTCCTACAGGACAAATTAGGTCAATTAGACGAGTAGAGATATCTGCCGAATCGTTTTCCAAAACAATGCGCTTTTGAGGAAAAAGAGGAGTAAGATTTTCAAATACGGTTCTTTCTCTTGCTTTTTCTGGGTCTTCTTCATTTACTGTCTCTACTTTTAGTAGAGCAAAATAATTCTCGTTTTCCTTAGGAGGTCTAATTTGGCCACTAACTGCATCCCCTTCTCTGATGTCAAAACGCTTAATCTGAGAAGGAGAAACATATATGTCGTCAGGCCCTGAGGTGTAGTTTGTGGACCTAAGAAATCCATATCCCTCGCTGAGGATATCCAAAACTCCAGAGCCGTAGACAATTTTTTTTCGGTTGATTTCATCTTGAATAATCTTGAATATAAGGTCTTGTTTCCTCAAGTGTCTGTAATTTTCTATTTTTTTCTTGTCCGCTATTTCATGTAATTCGGGAATGTTTTTCTTTTGTAATTCAGCTATATTCACTCTTTATCCTCCTAGTAGCCTCAGGGATGGTTTCCAGAATATCACTGGCGATGAGGCTTATTTCTCCTTTTTTTTGGGCAGCCAGGTCAGCGGCATATCCATGAAGGTACACTCCTGTTTTGGCTGCTTCCAGGCAGGAAAGTTTCTGTGTCAATAATCCGCCAATTATTCCGGTAAGAATATCTCCACTTCCTCCAGTAGCCATTCCTGGATTCCCGGTCAGGTTAACCCAACTATCACCTTCTTTGCTGGCTATTACTGTTCTTGCTCCTTTTAAAACTACAATAGCTCCTATTCTCCTGGCTAGAGCCATAGTGAATCCTATTCTGTCCTTTTGAATCTCTTCTACAGAAGCCCCCACAAGCCTACTCATCTCTCCTGGATGAGGAGTAATTATTAGGGGGGCTTTGTATTTTTTCAGCAGAGAGAGTTCCCCGGCAAGGACATTTATTCCGTCAGCATCGATAACCAATGGGATATCCAATTGGTCGATAATCGTACCAATTAGTTCTCTAGTTTGTTTAGTAGAAGAAATGCCCGGACCGATGGCCATTGCCTTGCATTTTTGGCTGAAGTCTTTGATTTTTTCAAACCCTTCCTTGCACAGAGTTTTGTCTTTACTTTGAGGTAGAGGGAGGGTCATTACCTCAGTCAATTTAGCTTCTAAAATAGGATTCAAATCCTCAGGGATACCTAATGTTACCAGGCCCGCTCCTACTCTCAAAGCAGAAAGGGCAGTTAGGCTGGCTGCTCCCGTCATTCCTGGCGAGCCGGCTATGACTAAAAGATGTCCAAAGCTACCTTTGTGAGAAGACGGTTTTCTAAAGAATAACTTCTTAGAAATGCCAGCCAGAGTAAGAAGTTCAGAGTTAATTTTGTCTTCTTCTGAACCTGTAGGGATTCCTATGTCTGCTATCTCGATTTCACCAGCATAATCCATCCCTGGATATAGATATAATCCTCGTTTAGGGTAAGCAAGGCTAACTGTGTATTCTGCCTTTATTGCTTCCCCCGGTACTTCTCCTCTATCTGCATCTACTCCTGTAGGAATATCCACCGCTACCGTGTTTTTAGAGTGTTTATTAATCAAGTCAATAACTTTTTTCATTAATCCTCGTGGTGCTCCTTTTGCTCCTGTGCCCAGAAGAGCATCTACTACTATGTCCGCTTTCCCAAGTTCTTTTTCTAATGATTTCATAAAGGCAGGAGAGGTAATTTCCCTCATCGGTATTCCCATTTTTTCAATAATGGCCAGGTTGGTTGCTGCATCTCCCTTAATGTTTTTCTTTTCAGCTAGAAGAAATATTTTTGCCTTTACTTTCTGGTTAAAGAGATGTCTGGCTACTACCATTCCATCTCCTCCGTTATTACCAGAACCAGCAAAGATATATACATATTTTCCCTTTAGAGGACCATATTTCTTTTCTATCGCATCAGCTACCTTCAAACCAGCATTTTCCATAAGAACTATACTGGGAATTCCTATTTCTTCTATGGCTTTTTTGTCTATGCGGCGCATTTCCTCACTGGTGACTAATTTCATTTCCTTGCTCTTTCACTATAAC
Organism: Candidatus Aerophobetes bacterium Ae_b3a; assembly: GCA_005223095.1. GTDB lineage: Bacteria > Aerophobota > Aerophobia > Aerophobales > AE-B3A > AE-B3A. Next base: position 24,800 of record NJBQ01000006.1, on the reverse strand, counting down.
GCCACTGCCTGGGCTATAGCGTAATCATTATCATGGGAGATGCTGATCAGAACTCTTCTTATATTCTTTTCATCCAGAGCTTCTTTGGTTTTTTTGTTATTAGCCAGATAAGGCTCACCACTCTCTTTAGCTAGGATTTCTATATGCCGCCAGCTTATTCCTCCTCCTATGGATTTAAATATAGCTTCTTTAGCAGCAAATCTCCCGGCCAGATAAGCAAGTTTTGCTTTCTTTCTCAAGCAATATGAACTCTGTATCTCTTTGTCTGTGAAAACTCTCTCCTCAAATTGTTTTCCCCATCGAGCAAGAGCCTCATCTATTCTTTTTATCCTAATGATGTCTATACCAATTCCTTTAATCATTAGCTCAAATCCAATACTCGCTTTACTCGATTCTTGTATATCGTATTGCCTTTCCCTTTACGTCGTCATGTAAATATTCAGTGGAATACGTTCCTTCCCGTCATTGCGAGGAGTCCTGAAAGCCTTCAGGGCAACGAAGTAATCTCCAGGTAACGCTGAGCGATCTAACCCAAGATTGCTTCACCACGTTCGCTTTTCGCATTGCGTATATCGTATGTCGTATTGCGCAATACACATCACGCACGACGCATCACGACTACGGGACCTTGTTCACAATGACATGGTTTACTGAATATTTACGTCACATGGTAAGGTATATAGCTAGGCAAAAACTGGCGATATCTTCTTAGCGTCATCCTCCAATTAATTTGAGCATTTCGGCTACCGCTTCTTTTATTCCTACCAGACAAGCTCGAGCAATAATAGAGTGACCAATGCTGAATTCTTGTATTTCTTCTATCAAGCATACTTTTTTCACATTTTGATAGTCTAGTCCGTGCCCCGCATTTACTCCCAAGCCGAGTTTTCTTGCTAGAGCTGCTGCTCCAGCGATTTTTTCTAGTTCTGTAGCAATTTCTAATTCGTTCTTGGTTTCAGCATAATGGCCTGTATGTATTTCTACTGTATCAGAGTTATATCTATGTGCTTTCTTGATATTACTGGAGGTAGGGTCAATAAAGAGGGAAACCATTATTTTTCTGTCATGGAGAAGGGATATTACTTCTTTCAACCTGCTATCATTCCGGGAAAAGTCCAGACCACCTTCGGTTGTTATCTCTTCTTCTTTTTCTGGCACCAGAGTTGCCAGATCCGGTCTTACTCTAAGGGCAATTTTTACTATCTCCTCGTTGGTTCCCATCTCCAGGTTCAATTTAGTTTTAATTGTGGCTCGCAGTATTTCTAAGTCACGTTCTTGGATATGTCTTCTGTCTTTCCTCAAGTGGACAGTTATTCCTTCGGCTCCTGCCAGTTCCGCCAGGAGGGCGGCTGCTATAGGCTCTGGTTCTTTAACTCTTCTTGCCTGACGTAGTGTAGCGATATGGTCAATATTTACACTCAATCTTGCCATTCTCAATCTCCTTAAAATATAGCCTAGAGCATTTGGCGTTTAGGGGAACATATTGAGGAGGTCGCTTAATAATAAATTTATCCGCTTTGATTTTGCTTTTTTTTTGTTTTAGATTTTTCACTATGCGCTATACGCTAAACGCTATTCGCTATCTTAGCCCTAGAACATCTTGGAAATCGTAGAGTCCCTTTTCTTTCCCGACCAGGAATTTTGCGGCTAAAATGGCTCCCCGGGCAAAACTCCCGCGAGATTCAGCCCTATGAGTAATTTCCAATCTTTCTTCTTCTCCTGCAAATAGCACTGTATGTTCTCCTACTACACTTCCTCCTCTTATCGAATGGATACCAATCTCTTTTTTACTTCTTACTTCGTTTTTTGTTCCTTTTCTTCCATACACACCTACCTCAGATAAACTTCTATCCCCTACTTCAGCTATGATTTGGGCGATTTTTTGCGCTGTTCCACTGGGAGCATCTTTTTTATTACGGTGATGTGTCTCTATGATTTCCTTATCGAAGTTTTCGCCCAGAATCTTTGTTATCTGTTTTACTATGCTGTAGAGGAGATTAATCCCTATACTCATATTGGGAGAGATAATTATGGGAATAGCATTAGATGCCCTTTTTATTCTTTGGTACTCTTTCTCTTTAAAACCGGTGGTTCCTATTACCATAGGAATTCCTTTTTTTTCAGCAATTCTGAGATGTTCCAGGGTAGCTGGGGGAGTGGTAAATTCAATTATAATACTATCTCTCTCAACTACATTTTCCAGATGAGAGCCAACTTTGATTCCTTTTTCTGTTTCTTTCCCTAATGAAGGATGCTGGGGGGACTCTATGGCTCCTACTAATTCTATATCTTCTCTCTGGCTAATCTTATATATTATCTCTTTACCCATTCTTCCTAATGCGCCACAAATAATAACTCTTAACATTTTTTCTTCTAAATTCCTAAGTATTCTCTCAGTCAGGTCATTGCCAACGGAGTGAAGCAATCTCGCCAGTTAGTTTTGGAATTGGGCAGCCTGTTCCGAAGGCAGCGAAGAATTCCGCTTCTGGTAATGACACGGAGTTCAGCGAGCATTTATCTAAATTTTTCAGTTTAAGAATTCATATCAGTGAGTATATCTCTGAAATAAATTATATTGACGACTTAGAGTTTCATCTCAGTTTAGGGAAGGATCAATTTCTTGACCGGATGTAACAGACTCCTTACCTTTTGAGGAAGGTCTATGGTGGAGGCGGAGGGAATCGAACCCTCGTCCAGAAACTAAAGAGTCAGAGTATCTACATACTTAGTCTACAATTTAAATTCACCTTTTCCTCCTCCCGCAGACAGGATGAAAAAGAGGCTAGCAGCTTTTGATTTGCCTTATCCCCTACTGCCCAGAAATAAGACTAGCTCCGCTTTCTGACACCGTTCTTACTTCACAAAGCAGAAAGTAAGGGGTGTAGCCCTCTAGCTAAGGCTAGGGGCTAATGCCAATGGACTTAAATCGGCGATTGAATTTAATGCCAGATGGATTTACAAGGTATCCAGCTACCCTTGATATGCAACCCTGAACTTCACATCTCTGTCGAAGCCAATCGCCCCCTTCTTTATCATTTTATCCAGCTCATCATCTTAATTTATCTTTTAAAGTACGTTTGACTTCCTGCTCTACTGCCTTTTCTCTAAGCTTACGCCTTTTATCGTAGAGCCGCTTACCTTTGGCTAAACCTATTTCTACTTTGGCTCTACCTTTTTTAAAGTATATACGTAATGGAATTAATGTCAACCCCTTCTGGGTTAAAGTACCAGTTAGTTTCTCTATTTCGCTTTTGTGAAGAAGTAATTTTCTTTCCCTTCTGGGATTATAGCCGGGATTATTATCGAAAGGATAAGGAGCTATGTGCAAATTATAAAGAAAAATTTCTCCTTTTTTTATCTGGGCAAAGGAATCAACAAAATTTACTCTTCCATCTCTAATAGACTTAACCTCTGATCCTTTAAGCACAATTCCCGCCTCACAGCTCTTAACAACCTCATACTGATACCTCGCTTTTTTATTAACAATCACCTTTTTATAACGCCTATAGGGATACTCTTTTAGAATTTAATATATAGATAGCATACTGGCCTAATTTGTCAAAAACTTGAAATAATACCAATTGCAATTATCAACTTTTAAAGGATTTCCAGCATAACCTCAGTAGATTTCTCTCTATAAGATGCCCAAAGATTGCCTTTGGACATTGTTCCTCTTGACTGATTTGCTATATTATGCTATAATTAACCCATTGAGAGTTTGCTTTTCTCTAATCATTTACTGGAGAGGATATAGGGAGTTCAATTTTAATGATAAGAATTCTATGAAGGAGGTGAGAGAATAATGAATAAGGCTGAGTTGGTCGAGAAAGTAGCCGGAGAAGTAGGATTAACCAAGAAGGATGTTAATAATGTTGTGGATGCCGTGACTTCAGCAATTACTGACTCCCTGGCAGGCGGGGAAAAAGTTACTCTAGTTGGTTTTGGTACTTTCCAGGTTCAGAAAAGGAAAGCTCGTCAGGGCGTAAATCCCCAAACAGGCCAGAGGATAAGTATTCCTGCCAAAGATGTGCCAAAATTTAAACCGGGAAGAAGCTTGAGAGAAGCAGTAGAGTGAGAGAGATCCGTATCAAGGATTGAGAGAGGTTATTAACCTCTCTCAATCCTTTGAAGAAAGCCTTCTCTTTAGTGCAAAGACAGAGGATGAAGTGATTACTTCATATAAATTTGGAGTAATTATTATAGGAGGAAAACAATACACATCTGATGTGATTATTTACCCAGATAGGGTAGACGATAAGTGGTGGAGAAAAAGAGGGCATTTGCTTCTTCCGCAAGACCTGGAAGAGGCAGTAAAAGAAAAGCCTGTAGTTATTATCGTGGGTACGGGAAGTCCAGGACTAATGAAAGTCCCTTCCACTACCCTGGGGTGGGTTAAGTCAAAAGGGATTGATATAAAGGTTAAACCCACAAAATCAGCCTGCCAGATCTATAATCAGTTCTATCATTCCAAAAAGACAATTGCCGTTTTACATCTAACCTGCTAACAATAAATATTTAGCGTTTAGCGTATAGCGTTTAGTGAAAAATGTAGAACAAAAAGTGCAAAATCATTACGAATAATTCATTACTCATGGTTCATTGTTCATCGACAAAAAGAATATGGTTTGTAGTTCAGAGATTCTAATAAACGAGCAATGAACAAGATGATGAATTATAGTTTTGCGCTTTAATGATTTATTCTATGCGCTAAACGCTACCCGCTATACGCTAGAAATGAATTGTCTTGAGGCTTTTTTGACAACAGGGCTTTTTATGCTATATTGTGAAAAATAGGAGGAAAAAATGCTAGAAGATTATTTGGGTCGGTTGAAATCTGTAAAAGGGAAAATAGACGAGTTAAGGAGGCATCTTTGAGGTAGAGAGAGGAGAGAAAAAGATTAGAGAATTAGAAGAGATGGCTTCTGCTCCAGGATTCTGGAGTACAGATGGCCAATCAAAGACATTGAAAGAGCTAAGTTTTCTTAAAGAGAAAAAAGATGAGTGGAATAAATTAGGGGGTCTATATCAGGAGATTGTTACCCTGGGAGAACTTCTAAGGGAAGAAGAAGATATGGATCTTAATAAAGAGATGGAGACTAAGCTCCTTTTGCTGGAAAGAAAAATAGGGAAACTCGAGATAGAATCTCTGCTAAGAGGAAAAAATGACCATGCTAACGCTATTATATCTATTCATCCTGGAGCAGGAGGAACTGATTCCTGTGATTGGGCAGAGATTCTACTTAGAATGTATCTGGGCTGGACGGAAAAAAAGGGTTATCAAAGAAGATTGGTTGAATATATCGCAGGTGAAGAAGCAGGAATAAAGACAGCCACTGTTGTGGTGGAAGGAAGATTTGCCTACGGTCATCTTAAGGGAGAAGTGGGTATTCATAGATTAGTACGTATTTCTCCTTTCGATTCAGCTCATCGTCGTCACACTTCTTTTGCAGCAGTGGATGTAATTCCAGAGGTTGAAGATGTAGAAGTAGAAATCAAAGAAAGTGACCTAAAAATTGATACTTTTCGGGCTGGCGGACCAGGGGGGCAGCATGTTAATGTTACAGATTCAGCGGTTAGGATTACTTATCTGCCCAAGGGTATAATTGTACAATGTCAGGATCAGAGATCCCAACATAAGAACAAGGCTACGGCCATGAGAATTCTCAAGGCTCGTTTGCATAATCTTTATGAACTTGAAAGAGAAAAGGAATCCAAGAGAAGACATGGAGAAAAAGCAAGGATAGAGTGGGGAAATCAGGTGCGTTCATATGTTTTGCATCCTTATACCCTGGTGAAAGATCACCAGACTGGTGTGGAAAAAGGTGATGTAGAAAAAGTATTCAAAGGTGAAATAGACGAGTTTGTAACTGCCTCATTAAGAAGATTAGCTAAATATTAAAATAGCGTATAGCGTTCAGCGGATAGCGCATAGTGAAAAATCTAAAACAAAAAAAAGCAAAATCAAAGGGGATAAGTTCATTGTTAAGCGATCCCCTCAACATGTTTCCCTATACGCTAAACGCTATCCGCTCTACGCTATATTTTACTGGAGGGAGGTTTAGATGGGGGGATTTTATATTGGGAGAGGCAAAAAGGCAAGGAAAGCCTATGGATTTGATGAGGTAGCATTGGTCCCAGGCAGAAAGGCTTTTGATCCTAATGATGTAGATGTAAGCTGGAAAATAAGAGATTTGACTTTTGATATCCCTATCTTAGCTTCAGCAATGGACGGGGTGGTGGATACGGATTTTGCCATCCAGATGGGGAAATTGAGAGGATTGGCTATTCTTAATCTGGGGGGTATCCAGACTCGTTACCGTAATCCAGCTAAGGTAATAGAGGAGATTGTTCACTCTTCTTCCAAGGAAAGCGTAGAGGTTATTCAGAAAATTTACCGGACTCCTATAAAAGAGGAGTTAATAGGGAAAAGAATTGAAGAAATAAAGAAAGCCAATGTTCCGGTAGCTGTTTCTTCTATTCCTCAACAGGCAGTCCGTTTTGGTCCCATAGCTGAAGAAGCAGGAGCAGATATATTCGTTGTTCAAGCCACTGTAGTTACCACAGATTATATTTCTTCCCAGGGTAAAAAACTGGATTTCAGCAAATTTTGTTCTCAGCTTTCTATTCCTGTGATAGCAGGAAACTGTGTCATTTATGAGACGGCTTATGATCTCATGCAAACTGGCATAGCCGCTCTTCTGGTTGGAGTAGGCCCGGGGGCAGCTTGCACTACGCGGGAAGTGCTGGGGGTAGGCGTTCCACAGGTTACGGCTACCATAGATACTGCTGCTGCTCGCGATGATTATTTTAAAAAAAGTGGCCGTTATATTCCCATAATTACTGATGGGGGAATGAGAACCGGTGGGGATATGTGTAAGGCATTAGCTTCCGGAGCGGATGCTGTGATGATTGGCTCTGCTTTTGCTCGGGCTAAGGAAGTGCCGGGTAAGGGTTATCACTGGGGAATGGCTACTTCAGATGAAAATTTGCCGCGGGGAGTAAGGGTAGCGGTAGGAACTACTGGCACGCTAAAGGAAATCATTTACGGACCAGCTAAATTGGACGATGGCTCGCAAAACCTTGTTTGGGCTATAAGAACCTGTATGGGCTACTGCGGTGTCCGTGACATAAAGGGAATGCATGAGGTAGAGATGGTCATTGCCCCGAGCATAAAAAGTGAAGGTAAATTTTTCCAGAAAGTTCAACGATTAAGGGAGGAAGGGTAAAGTAGTTACTAAGTTGCTTTCTTTATTTTATTAGAGCGAATACAACTGGTACAAACATGGGCTCTCTTTATTTGTCCATTGATGTTTATCTTAATCCGCTGCAGGTTAGGAAGCCACCTTCTTTTTGTTCGGCGTCCAGATTTACTTACCATGTTTCCTGTGCTTGATCTTTTACCACATATCTCACATATTTTTGGCATCAGTAATTTTCCTCTCTTTATATGTAAATGCTCAGTGGAATGCGTTTTTTTCTGTCATTGTTTCACTCCGTCCGCTTTTCGTATTTAGTATTGCGTATGTCGTATTGCGCAATACGCATCACGCACGACGCATCACGACCATGGGACATTGCTCGTAATGACCTGATTCACTGAATATTTACCATCAACGTTAGTAGAAGAGGATAGCATAATTCCAAAAAAATGTCAAAAATGGCTAATCTTACTTGCTCTGTTCGCTATGCCAAAGGAGTAGGTGAGAAAAGGGCACAGCTTTTCAAAAAGCTGAATATCAAAACAGTTTCTGACCTTCTTTATCATTTTCCTGCCCATTACGAAGACCGTTCCAATGTTGCTCCCATTGGACAAACTTCACCTGGCAAAAGACAGGTAATTCAGGGTCAAGTTCTCTTGGTCAATCAGTTTAAAATAACTAAGAAATTATCTGTTTTTAAAGCGGCAATTAGAGATAACAGCGGAGTAATTTATGCTATCTGGTATAATCAAAGTTATCTTAGTAAGCTTGTTAAGAAAGGGAAGGAACTTGTAGTGAGCGGTAAGGTAGAGTTGAAATTCGGTCAAAAACAGATTAAGGTGGAAGATTTTGAGTTTCTATCCGGCGATGAGAAGGATAATCTTCATTTAAGAAGAATTGTCCCTTGTTATCCTTTGACTGAGGGTTTATCTCAGAGGATGCTGCGCAGAATTATCAAAACAAACCTGGAAGAGAAATCTTTTTACCTGATAGACTCCTTGCCTTATGAGATAAGAAAACGTTATTCATTTATTTCTTTACCCGAAGCATTGAATAATATCCATTTTCCAGAAGATTTCTCCCGACAAAAAGAAGCTCGGCGAAGATTGGTCTTTGAAGAACTGTTTCTTCTACAATCTGCCCTTGCTTTAAAAAGAGAAGAACATAAGAAAGAATCAGGAATTCCCTTTTCCACAGATAGGGAGTTGACCAGCTCCTTTTTTCATCATCTTCCTTATTCACTAACCCTCTCCCAGAAGAAAGTGATAAGAGAAATACTGGAGGATATGCGCAGTTTCCGTCCTATGAACCGCCTACTACAGGGAGATGTAGGCTCAGGCAAAACCGTAGTAGCCACACTAGTCTTACTTACAGCTATAGCCAATGGATATCAAACAGCTCTGATGGCTCCTACTGAAATTCTTGCCCAGCAACATTGGTTAAACTTGAGGCAGCTTCTGGCACCTCTGAATATTAAAGTAGCCTTATTAGTGAGCGACCTTCCCCCCGGGGATAAAAAAGAGATTCGGACAGGGCTAAAAGAAGGCAGAATACAACTGGTTATCGGTACGCATGCCTTAATTCAAAAAGAGATTGATTTCAATGAATTGGGAGCAGTGGTCATTGATGAACAGCATAGATTTGGAGTTATGCAGCGGCTGAGCTTACGCAGTAAAGGTAAGTCTCCCCATGTTTTAGTGATGACAGCAACTCCTATTCCCAGAACTTTAGCTTTAACTTCCTATGGTGACCTGGATCTTTCTATAATTGACGAGCTTCCGCCGGGGCGTAAATCTGTCATTACCCGCTGGATAAGTGGGAGTAAAAGGAGAGAGCTTTATCGGTTCATTGGAGAAAAATTAAAAGAGGGAATACAGGCCTATTTTGTTTATCCTTTGATCGAGGAGTCAGATGAACTGGACCTAAAGTCTGCTCAGGAGGCGGCTGACCGGTTACAGAGCCATATTTTCCCCGATTTTAGGATTTGTCTGCTGCATGGGAGAATGAGAAGAGAAGAAAAGGAAAGGATAATGGACTCTTTTCGGGAGAAAAAAATCCATATTCTTGTTTCTACTACTGTTATAGAGGTAGGGATTGATATTCCTAACGCTAGTCTGATGCTCATAGAAAACGCAGAACGTTTTGGCTTAGCTCAGCTTCATCAGCTCAGAGGAAGAATAGGCAGGGGTGCCAGGCAATCTCATTGTTTCCTCCTTACCGGCCAGAAAATTTCTCCTCAGGCAAGACAGCGAATAAAAATTATGTGTAAAGTTAAGGATGGTTTTCTGCTAGCTGAGGAAGACCTTAAGTTACGTGGTCCGGGAGAATTTTTTGGAACCAGACAGTGGGGAATGCTCAATCTGAAAATAGCTGATTTAATAAAAGATGCTCAAGTGCTTTATTTAGCCCGTAAGGAGGCTTTCCAACTGGTGAGGAAAGACCCTGGATTAAAGAATTATCCTCAGTTATGGGAGGAGATAAATAGAAGATTCGTCCAGCAGTTGGACTTAGTTAAGGTAGGATGATCTCGTATCTATACGCTAATCCTCGCTTAGTTCCCGATAGTACTTTATTTTTATAGGCAAGCTACCTCTGTCTATGACTGCCTTTATTTTTCTTTCCGCTACTATCTCATCGTTTTTGACGACTTCTCCTCGTGAGATGACGGTAAAGCAGTTAGAGCGAGTAGTGATAAGATTAGAGAGGCTGCGAAAGATAGCTTCTCTTTCGTCTTCTTCATCTGTATAGCCGTCTTTATCATCATCCTTACCGTTAGAGCCTAGTCTGGCCAGGAGAAGAATTTGCAGTATTTCTCCTATCTCATTAAAGGGCCTTTTCTTGCTATTTCCATAATTAATAATAGCTTGAGAGAGGATAGAATCAATCCCCGGTAAAGCTTCTAGAACTTGCTTGCTAGCAGTATTGATGTTTATTCTTCCCTGGACTGGTTTTTCAGGAGGGTCAGCTACGGTGATTTTATCCAGTATCTGCCATTCTCCCCCCTGTTCCAATCTTATTGTTCGCCATTCTTCGCAGTGAATAAAGCCAATCTCTCCAATATTAGCGAAGGGTTTATCCTTCACGTAGAAACTACTGTAGTCATTTTTATTTTTTCCTTCACCTACTTCGGGCATCCAGAACCAGTTACGGAATCCTGGGCTTCCTCCTGGCAGAATGCTGGCGAATTCTCTATTGCGAGGGTCATTTTTTTCCCAGGCGCTCCAGGGAAGTCCGTAGCTGCTATAGCTTACTTTGTCAACTATATTTCTTCTTTTATTTCTCAGAATTACAGTATCTTTATTGTCGCCCAGAATTTCTTTGCCTATATTCAGGCCGGGCATTGCTATTACCATATTAAATATAAGTCTATAGCTGCGAGAAGATATTTTTCCTCCCAGTGCTCTTGTCCCTAAAGAGGTTTTTATTTGCCATCCTCCTATTTCACAAGGAACCTCATAGGGATTGAAGAGTTCAATCCATTCTATTTCTATCTCTATTTTTGCCTTTTTTGGAGGTTTCTTCTCTGCTGCCTGGGCTGTTTTATCTCCCAGAAGTCTAAATAATTTTGTAATTATTTTATTTTCTTCCTTTAATGGTTGATAATCTTCTATTATTCTTTGTACTCCCTTTTTTAGCTCTTCTTCTTTGCTAGAGGTACTTTTTTCTATCTCTTTCTCTAATACTGGAACTATTCCCTTCATTTTCTCTTTAAGTTTCTTCTTGATTTCCCCTTTTATTTTGTCCTTTAGAAATTCAACTCCGCCTTCTATTAATTCTTCTACAGCTACCCTAACTGAAGTTGTAAAATTGGGCATAACCTCATTAATATAAGGTGTTCTTTCAATGCCATATTTTCCTTGATAGGCGGTAGGAAAGTTATCCTCATCGCGGAAATCAACTATGTTCACTGCTATTTGCTCTGCCTTTTCAGCAGGCATTCCTACCTCTTGCAGGGCCTGACTGATTTTGGAAGGAGGGGCCTTGTTAATGTTTATCCTTAATTTCCCTTCTTTATCCAGGTTTTTATCGTAGGAGTAAATGGTGAGATAGCCTTTTATTTCATTGAAGATGACCTCTCCTATGCCGGGAACAAGTTTTATTTCTTCTACTGTATCAAAGGGATTATCATCTCCATAGGGCTGTTGGGGGCGAAACTCATCTGGCTCGTCTATACCTTCATCCAGCTCATCTATTTTACCATCTGCGTCATTATCAATACCATCAGTCTGAAGAAGAGAGTTATCTTCGTCGTCATCCACTCCTTTAACTCCAGGAGCGCCATCCGGGCCATAACGATATACTATGATAGCTTTTATTACATCGGAAGAGAGTTTTTTATTGAGCACTTCTATGGCAGCTAGACTAATCTCATAAGGAGTCCACCCATCATTGTAATTATTCATTCCCACCGCATTTATGTTAATCTTAGCTGCCTCATCAAATATTCCCAGCCTCTCCTTACTTTCTTCCTTTTCTTCATAATAAACGCTATATTTTCCCTCTTCCCAGGTCTCTTTGAATCCGAGAGCCCAACTTTCGTAAAGGTCATCGTATTCGTTGTTATCATTGCGTAATTCCGCTGTGGCTCTTTCTATACCTGCCTCAGCCAAGTAATGTGCTTTAACGCTATCCTGATAGTTGGAAGCCGCTCTTTGTTCCAGTCGCATGCGATAGAGGAAACTACCTCCTATAGCCCCCAGGAGAGCAAGAAATGCGAAGGCGAGAATAAGAGCGATTTGCCCATCTTCTTTTCGGAGAGTATCTGTCAGTGATTTTCTAAAGTTCATGAGACTTCCCATACTGGAAAAGGGGACGGTTCTATTTTCTACTTTTTTTTTCTACTACTAAGTTCATAGTATAGGAATTTCCTTTTTCCCCTCACCTCAATCCTCTCCCCACGGGGGAGAGGGAAGGGAGAGGGGGGTAAGTTCAAAAAATAGAACCGTCCCCTTTTGTTTCCTAAGTCAGTAGGTTCCGTACTCTATGTCGTCATCGGTTGCCATTTCTCTGTCTGGACCGGCACTCACTACGAAAAAGCCTCTGGCGGACACCCCTTCTTCCGGGGTCAGCTTCTTCCATAAACCGGGAGGCAGCGATTCGTCTCCCCAGCCTTTTTTCTCACCCTTATCCCAGCCTTGGCCCGGGGGACCAGGCGGATAATTACCCATCTGGAATTGTTTCCCTCCTGGCCACGTAGTTGTCCAAAAGAAATAGGCATAGTTGGTATCCCAGGGGTCCTGAAGATTAGCTGGCAGAGAAGAAAGATATGGCCCCCACCAGGGAGAAAAAGAGTCGCCAGGAGAAGTTTTGTCATCTAGTTGCTCCAGATCTTCTATATAATTTTCCGTGTCTTCTTCTATTTGTTCAATGGCTCTACCCATCATCTCAATTTCCACCTCGGCCTTATTCACTTTTGCCTTGGTCAAGGCACTGTTGAGTCGGACCAGAGCTATCCCCGCTAAGATAGCAATTATTCCCACCACTACCAAAACCTGGATAAGAGTGAATCCTTTATGATCTCTCATCTGAGTAGAAAAGCAGTCTTTCTTTTCCATTCTTTTTCCGGTAATTTAATAGTCTGGTAATTTCCTTTTTCCCCTCATTTCAATCCTCTCCCCGCAGGGGAGAGGGAAGGGTGAGGGGGTGACTTATCTGCATTTTTCTACTTTCTCTTTAAAGATACAAGACCTACCGAAGGAGGAAGCGAGGGCGGAGGATTCAAAGACAAATTATCGTCATAAGCATAAGCGATATATCCCCATCCCGGGATACTCTCTGTCCACTCTGTCTCAGTCAGGGTTCCCCAGAAAAAGAGTCTTTGGCTATAGCTTCCACTGTCACTGGGGGTTCTAAGCCCACCGGCATCCGGCTGATAAGCATTATTGTTAGGCAGGATACTCTCATCCTGCGCCACCCCTCCCCCGGTTACTACTTGGATAGTTCCATTCTCTGTAAAAAGAGCAGCATCCACTGCATAGATGGGAACCTCTATGGCATCGAAGCCTTCGCTGGAAAGATTGAAGTCCTGAGGCTGTGGATGATCATTCTTCACTTGCAGTTCAAGTCTTATCCAGCGGAAGGTTTGAGGGGTGAAGTCCAGGGGAAAGTTGCCGTCTGGATTCTCCCCGGTAAGGACGGTATTCCAGGTAGTACCATCCCGAGACAGAAAAACGTCCAAAGTGGTCTTGATTTGCAGACTTCCCCCATCCTCATAGTCCCAGAGAACGATTCTTCCTCCGGTGACGAACTTTCCTAAGTCGAGGTCAATGATGTAGGTATTGACGATGCCCGACGGGATGGAAATAGTTGCTGTTCCAGGATAGGTCGAGTTGCCATCCCCCGGATTGGCCAGTGCTCCCGAGCCATCTTGCCAGGAGCTATCCGGGCTGGCCCAGGTTACCGCGTATCTTGTTGTGGGGTTGAGGACAATGTTGTGCTTGGCCAGAAGCGCCAAAGATGCAGTGTTGATTTCTTTTAATAGATTGCTGTCAATAAAGATATTCCCGCCGGAGACAATGGTGAGTTGTTTCCCGTCAGGGAGGATTCCCGAGAGAGAAATATCACCTTCAGCATAAATAATGCCATTGGTGACGTCTGAATAATCAATAGTATTGACCGTTCCGTCTGATAATTTTTGACTAATATTTGTTGTATTCAGGATAAGGCGAGGCGCGTAAGGGTAATAGCGCCAGCTGGTGCTGCTTCCCACCACATCCTGAAACCATTCGGTAACAGTATCATTGTCATTGGCGGTATTATCATTGTTGTGGTCAGTCCATTCGGTTTCTTTGTTTATTTCCGTATCATTATCAATATAGCAGTTAGTCCCCGAGGCAAGATTCTGGTAGCGAGTTTCCTTTATCTCCGGCCAGGAGACGCTCTGAGGCCCTCCATAGTAGTAGACGGGGCTTGGGGTCTCGGAGTAATCATAGCAGGAGGGCAGGTGGGCTGAAGAAAAGTAGTGGCCCTCGGCAGTGTCAAAGAGGTCTGGATCGTCGTAGGAGGAGTCATCAGGGTCAGAAAAATAGGAGTAGCCTTGCTTAGAACTACTGTCGTTTATTTTCAGTTCATCTACGCCGTCATTACTTATTGTCCCATAGATTAGGGCCTTGTTGTTATCACTCAATCTCAGGTCATTGCTACTGCCGCTGGCCCAGCCTACATTTCCTAGGACGCAGAAAGGGGCATTTCCTTGAATTAGGGATGTACTGCCGCTGCCGCTGGCGGCAAAAAAATCATCTTCAAGAACCGTGTCTGAATTTATGAATCTCACATAGTCGAGTAAGGGGCTGTTATTCTTAGCTATTGCCTGAAGAGTGACCAGTTTCCTGGCAGAGTCGCGAGATTCAATGGTAATATAGGATTGGTCTTCATTATCATCATCTGCTGAATCAAAGGCTGGGTCGCTATCCTCGGGATGAGGAATATCATCCTTATCTATTCTAATCTCGACTTCAGTTTCACCATCGCCATTCAAGTCATAAGAATTCCAATTCCCAGCATCCCAGTTCTCACCATTCAGCCAGGCAGTGGAATCATAATCAGGGGCTGTCCCCTGCCAGGTGTTTAACTTATCCAGAGCATATAATATTCCTTGTTTAGCTATGGCATAACTTTCTTGCTCCTGCCCGCTTTTCTCCACCATAGTTGTATTAGTTATTACCTTGCGCACCAGGAAGGAAGTAAAGATGAAAAGCACGCTCACCACAACCAGCATGAGAATTATAGCTGTTCCATTATTTTCTTTGATTCTTTTCATCTTGCTCCTATTTTGGCTGCTGAGGTTATTCTGTAAGTGCGCCATTCTTTCAATGGTCCTTGTTGAGCCAGCTCTAAAGTAATGAGAATCCCGTCCTCATTATCTCCTCCCATAATGAAGTTGAGCTGAGTGACTTTAACATCAGAAAGAACCAGGGGTTCCGGATCACTCCATGAAGAGCTGTATTTTCGTATATAAAGTAATGGCTCTTCTCCTTCTGGTGAAAAAGCAGGGTCAACCGTAGTTCCAGGAAGAGTGGGCAGTGCCGCATAAAGGGCGACTATGTCGTTGTCAGAAGTTTCATCCCAGAGGTAGAAGGCCACCTTACAGGGAGAGGTCTCGTCATAGCCATAGTTGATGCTGCCTTCGCCCTTGGCATCATTGCTTTTCTCTGGAATCACTACCACTCCTGCCTCCAGTTCTTTTACTATCTTCTTCATCCCAATGCGGGCATTTTGCTGTAGGTTTGATTGCACTACACTTAATTGATAGGAACGGGAGCTAGCTCGATAGGCAGGGTAGATCAATAAGGCTATTATGGACAGGATTGAAGTTGCTATGATAAGCTCCAGAAGGGTAAAGCCAGTTCTTTCTCTTATTGGGTTGAGAAGAGCAAAGTCATTAGTTACATGTTTATCAAGGTGAATACTCATATGTTTTAGTAACCTCTGTCCAGGGTTATTCAAGCTAATAGAGTAATCTTTTTTCATATTGCACCAGAGCTATTTTGCTTATCTACTTGTTTATATAGGCTTCTTGCCTGGTCGATTGGATATTTTCGCCTTGCCTCCAGTATTCGGTTACACTCACTTTTTTTGCATCGGTGATTTGGTTAGCAATACTTCCATCTGGATTGTAAAAGCTGCCCTCAACTACACCCAGAATGGCGTCATCCAAGGGGTCCTTACAGCCATCACTATCAATGTCAGTACCTTTCTTAGAAAGGTAATAGATGTAGACCGAGCTTCCTCCTTTATCCTCTGCAAAGGTCAGCTCCCTAGTTTGTGAGTTGAAACTCTCGTAATCGGAAGAAGAGAGTGGAGCATCATCAGTAAGGTCATCTCCCATTATGTCACTTTTTTCTCCCGGTGTTCCACTTCCGTCGGTGTCCCCTACGCTGGTGATTAGTTTAATCGTACTCTTTTTTAATCCTTCTCCGTCAAACATGGGGATAGTTCCCCCTTCTTCAATGAGATGGTAGTAGCGATAGTAAATCTGGACTTCGTTGTCTTTATCGGAGCTGGAAAAGGTTAAGGTTAGAGTGCTTGAGTCCCAATTGTAGTATCCTGGCGGAGGGGGAAAGATGAGGGTTGCTGTGTATGGCGTTCCATCCTCAGCAACCACTAAGATACCGTCAGTTTTGGTCTGACCGGTGTCGTCGAATCCAAGGTCTTCCGTATCTGAATCATCGTCGTCGTACCAATAATCATCATCCGAAGAGACCAGGATTTCATTGGCAGAGACATTAGAGTCATATATGTTTAGCTGGTACGTAGGGGGACTTGAATTAATTACCCAGCTTTCCGGTACAATGAGAGAAAAGGAATTTGTCTCTAGTTCTACCAGATGAGCCTGGGCTAAATGGAGAGCCTTTGCTCTTTGTCCCTGACGGTTAATACTATTTAACGAAGCAGTGATTACCCTTAGGGTGGCAAATATGGCAAATGAGAGAATAGCTATAGCCACCATAACCTCCACTAAGGTGAATCCGGCTTCTTTTTTTCTATTCATTGTTCATTGACTGCATCTTAACAGTATAGGAATTTCCTTTTTCCCCTCACCCTTCCCTCTCCCATAGGGGGAGAGGGCACCACTCACCATCTCTATTATTGTTCTTATTAATGAAGTATTCCTTATGGTTTTGAATTTTTTGTTTTCTACCATACGCTAGACGCTACCCGCTATACGCTATAATTATGGTCCGATGATAACGATATCTCCACTGGAGACTATACCGTTGTCAGGGTTGTATAAATTTGTGTCGTCGGCCACGGCTTTTTTAGCGTTAGCATAACTTGTGATATCCTTATCCTTGTCTGGCCCATAGCTTACCAGTGCCCAGTATTGGGGAGAGTCATCGCTGCTAGTGCAATCAACGGGTCCACTGGCCGACCATTTCCCGGTATAATATGAATAATGGTGATTATGGGCTCCGGAAGTTCCATTCCAGTCTTCCTTCCCACTCTCATTGAATGGGTCCCCGGCAATTCTCTTTAGATAGGTAGGCTCAAAGCCTGCCTTCGGATATATCAGGTATCCCAATCCGATAGCGTCATTACCATTGTCGCTGCCGTTTTTTCCATCAAAAGCTTGGTTAGGCTGGGCGATTATGTCTGAAGCATAGGAGGTACTTCTGGAAAAGCGAGAGTCCCTAGGGTACTCTCCATGGTCCACCTTATAATCCTCCAGGGCAATGGCGATACTACCCATATCTGCTTTTACTCCACTGACTTTAGCCCGGATATTAGCAGACATTAGATTGGGTACCACAATAGCGGTAATAATACTGATGATGGCTATCACTATAAGCAATTCGATCAGGCTAAATCCTTTTGTATTTTCCATCAGTTCCCTTTTCTCTATTATAACATCTAGAATTATCTTAGCAAGAAGTGCCAAAAGACAATTTCTTCCGTCACTGTTTTTCGTTACTGGTTGCTCGTTGCTGGTTGCTCGCATCCCCTCACCCCATCCCTCTCCCCACAAGGGAGAGGACGTCACTCACCACCTACCATCTTATTGTTTTTTCTTGATGAACTATAAACCGTATTCTTTCTTTACCAGCAAGGAGCAACGAAATTCATCCCCCATGGTTTTGCATTTTCACTAAACGCTATCCGCTCTTTGTTAGAGGAAAGTTTGACATTTACCTTGTCCCGCTATACTATAGTGGGATTATTGGAGGAAGGGTATGTTAAGAGTGGGACTAGTAGGATGTGGAGTTATAGGTAGTGGGCTTGCCAGAGCTATAGATAGTAGAGAAGTGCCTGATTTAGAACTGGTAGCTATATGTGATAGGAATAAGATAAAAGAGGATAAACTAGCTTCTTCCTTAAAGAAAATGCCAGTAGCTACGAGCATAGAGGGAGTGATTGAAAAAGCGGATTTAATAATAGAGGCTGCTTCTTCTGATATTGTGGGAGAGCTGGTTCAAAAGGCTCTCAATAAAGGGAAAGATATTATGGTGATGAGCGTAGGAGGGATGTTAGACTATCTTCACCTTTTCACTGAGGCGAGAGAGAAAAAGTGTAAAATATATTTCCCTTCTGGAGCCATTGCTGGCCTGGATGGGATAAAGGCGGCCAAAGAGGCTTGTCTGGATTCGGTAACTCTGGAAACGAGTAAACCCCCGCAAGGGCTGAAAGGGGCTCCCTATCTTTTAGAAAAGAATATAGATTTAAGAGGGATCAAGGAGAAAGTGGTCGTTTTTGAGGGAAATTGTCAGGAAGCGGTGAAAGCCTTTCCTAAAAACATAAATGTAGCAGCAGCTCTAAGTTTTGCTGGCATAGGAATGGAAAGGACTAAGGTGAGGATAATAGCGGACCCTTCTTTGAAGCGAAATGTTCATCATATTATAGTCAAGGGAGATTTTGGAAAATTGGAAATTATGGCAGAAAACGTTCCTTCTCCTTCTAATCCTAAGACAAGCTATTTAGCTGTCTTATCGGCTATTGCTACCCTGAGGGGAATAGTTGATTCTGTGAAAATAGGGAGTTAAGATGCTAGATTTAGCTTTAATCAGACCTCTCATTCAAAGTGCTCTAAAGGAGGATATAGGAAGAGGAGATATTACCAGCCAGGCTATCATTTTCCCTTCTTCTTGTGGCAAAGCAGAAATAGTAGCTGAGGAAAAAGGGATTTTAGCAGGGGTTGAGCTGGCTAAAGAAGTCTTTCGATTGATTTCTTCGGAGAAGGTTGAGTTTAGCTATAGCCTGAAAGATAGGGATATTCTAGTTAAGGGAGAACCTATACTTATTATTAAAAGCGAGGCCTTAAATATTCTCAAAGGAGAACGGACAGCTTTAAATTTCCTTTCCCGTCTTTCTGGAATTGCTACTCTGACTAAAAAATACGTGGATTTAACCCATCCTTTTAAGGTAAAGATACTCGATACCAGAAAAACCACTCCCAATCTTCGCCTTCTGGAAAAGCATGCTGTGAAGATAGGGGGAGGATTTAATCACCGTTTTGCTTTAGATGACGGAATATTGATTAAGGACAATCACATCAAGGCATGTGGGGGGGTTAAAGAAGCGGTAGCCAGAGTCAGGCGAAGCTTATCTCCTTTTAAGAAAATAGAGGTAGAAGCAGCTCGCTTATCTCAAGTAGAGGAAGCTCTGGCAGCAAAAGCAGACATAATAATGCTCGACAATATGTCTATGGAAGAAATAAAGGAAGCAGTGAAATTAATTCGAGAAAGCAATGAAGGAACACTAATAGAGGTTTCCGGAGGGGTAAACTTAGCCAGTGTAGTTGAAATTGCCAGAACAAAGGTGGATTTGATCTCAGTGGGCCAATTGACCCATTCGGCCAGAAGCCTGAAAATGAGCCTTAACTTAATGGAAAGCTAGGAGATGAATTTTGCCGAATATAGATTTACATATACATACTATATACTCTGACGGGACTTGTACTCCTGAGGAGGCAGTTTGTCGAGCAGAAAAGCTGAATCTGGTGGCTATTTCTATAACTGATCATGATAGCGTGGCTGGATTAGAAGAGGCTATAGCTACAGGAGAAAAAGTAGGTATAGAGGTAATACCAGGAATAGAGATGAGTACCGATATAGGAGAAGATGAGATTCATCTTCTTGCTTATTATCTGGACTACAAGGATAAGAGTTTTCTATCTCGGATAAAGGAGTTTCAATCTACCCGGGTAAAACGCAATGGAGAGTTGCTCAAGAGATTAGAAGAGTTGGGTATGTCTATTAATCATAGAGAGCTGAAGGAAATAGCCCCGAGAGGAGTAATTAGCCGTCTCCATATTGCTCGTCTCATGGTGAGGAAAGGCTATGTTTCTTCTATAAGGGATGCTTTCGAAGAATGGCTAAATCCCGGTAAACCTGCTCACGTTAAAAGAATGAAAGTTTCTCCTTCTCAGATTATCCAGCTAATCTTGAAAGCAGGAGGTGTTCCTGTTTTTGCCCATCCTTATCTTTCCGGAAGAGATGATTTAATCCCTGAACTGGTCAAGGCTGGGCTTAGAGGAATAGAGGTCTATCATAGTGCCCATAATTCTAAAACCAGGGAGCGCTATAAAGAAATAGCCCAGAAATATCACCTTCTCATTACCGGTGGTTCTGACTGCCATGGAGAAGCTAAGGATAAAACATTGATGGGTAAGGTAAAAGTTCCTGCTTCTCTGCTTAAAAACCTTAAAGCAGCAGCCAAGAAGAAGAATATCCTCTCCCTACGCTAAGACCCACAGTTAATTGTACAATCTGTCTTTGCCAGACACTTCATTCCTTCCTGAAGAAGAGGGAAAAAAATTCAAAAGAAAAAATTTTTTTGTGGGCGATTTTGATGTTTTTGCATGCTGCCTTCGGCAGCCCGCACCATGACTTCCTGACCATGATTAAAAACCAGGTAGGAAAATTTCCCCGCCCCTGTAGCAGCCTATGTGCTGGGACTTCAGCCCTTCGGGCTGGCGTTGTCTGTGCCCAGAGCCTGTTTTTCGCATTACTGGAGAGACAGGGCGGACCTAATTTCAAAAATTGAAATTATGGACATCATGCGGATTTATTTGTTTGACAAAGACTTAAAAAGGGGTAAAATCTATATTGTATAAAAATTTGCAATATTTCCATTTGTAGGAAAAATTATGAAAAATAATACAATGCAGTATATAAATCCCCGAGAGAGGGAAGTCGTAGCAAGGCTTACCTATGAAAAGGTATCAATAATCACAAAAGAGCAGTTTGATAAATACTTCAACTTTCCAAAAAGAGTAAGAGAAAAAACTCTCTTCAGACTCAAGAAAAAAGGCATACTTACTACGATAAAGAGAGCGGTTTATTTTTACTCCCCTCTTGAGTCGGGTCCTGCCGGAAGCAGCATAAATGAGTTTCTTGTACCATCTGTTTTCTTTCCAAAAGGCAATTACTATGTAGGATATTCAATCATGTATAACTATTATGGCTTTACAGACCAGATTTTCCAGACAATGTATGTCCTTAATACTTCGTTGCAGCGCGAGAAGATAATAGGCAATATGAGATTTAAAATGATCAAAATATCTGCAAGAAGGATGTACGGATTTGAGAAGATTAAGATCAAGGATACCGAAGTAGTAGTGAGCGATAAGGAAAGAACACTTGTTGATATGTTATATTTTTCAGGACCTATTGGGGGACTGAAAAGAGCGTTTGATATATTGAAAGAACAGGCGAAAGACAGGGAAATCGACGTCAGCAAACTCATTAAATATGCTGTAGGATTCCCTAATGTTTCAAGCCGAAAGAGAATTGGTTTCGCGTTGGAACAAGCAGGTCTTAGCGACAAGGTGCTTGGGTCCCTGCTTAAGAGCGTGGAAAAAACATCTCTTGTTACGCTTTATCCTTCGAAATCAAGAAAAGGAAAGATAAACAGGAAGTGGATGGTAATTGAAAATGTTGCATAGCAATAAAGATGAATTTCTCAAGATATTGGAGAGAGCGTCTGCTCAGACAGGTTTTCCTCTGAGACTTCTTGAAAAAGACTATTACATCACTGTTGTTCTTTCAGGCATTAATAAGTTAAGCAATAATCTAGTGTTCAAAGGTGGAACATGCTTCAGCAAAATTTATTATTCCTATTATCGCTTAAGTGAAGATTTGGATTTTACTTTAAAGCTTTCCACTGATAATGCTACAAGGTCAGTAAGAAGAAATGCTGTCAAGCCGATAAAAGAGGTAATCAGACCTTTTTTGAGGAGATTCAACATGAGTATACAGAATTTGGATAAGGCGGGACACAGGGAATCAACTCAATATATCTATTATCTTGATTATGATTCTGCTGTATTAAACAAGAAGGAATCAATAAAACTTGAGATTAGCTTGAGATTCAATCCTCTTTGTCCTACTGAAACAAAAGAAGTGAATCATAAATTTCTCCATCCCTTTACCAAGGAGCCTCTTTTTGGTGCTGGTTCGGTAAACTGTCTTGTGTTAAAAGAATTAGTTGCCGAGAAGTTAAGAGCGTCTGCTACGAGAAAGATTATCGCAAGCAGGGATTTTTATGACCTCGGGTTTCTGCTGAGGGAGGAATTCAATTTCGGTGACAAGGAACAGCTTGAACTTTTCAGAAAAAAACTTGAAGAAGATGGTTTTTCCTCTGATCTGAGCAAATACCGGGTTAATCTTGGTAGGACAGACAAGGAAATTGATGAGATGATGTCAAGGATCGAGGATGAATTACTCCCTGTTCTGACGCTTGACGAACAGAAATCTTTTAATATGCTCAAAACCCTTGATGAGCTAAACAAGGTGTTTGAGGGTATCAGATAGGCCGACATTCAGGAGAGAGGTAAATGGCGAATAAGCAAAAACAAACAAGAATCTATGAGAACGCTATAAAGAATTGGCCGGAAGATGAGAGGCCAAGAGAGAAGCTCTTTAAGGCAGGGGAACATACCTTAAGCAATACCGATATGTCTTCTGGGACATTCTTTATGGCTCGAATTGGCCCTTTTATTACCGCTGAAGAGGGCGTGAGAAATCAAACCTAGCCCAATTGGAGGTTGACATTGTAATCTAAATAGGTTACAATTGTAATATAAAAAGGTTACAAAATTATGGATATAGCTAACATATTTAGATCAAAAACGCGCAAGGCATTGTTTAGACTTTATTTTTCTAATTCGGAGAGAGAATATTATCTCAGGGAATTGGAGCGTATTCTTGGTATTCCGGTTAGTATGATTCGTAAAGAATTACTCCGTTTGGAGGAGAATGGCATTTTTATTTCTGCCAAGAAGGGCAATCTTACATATTTTTATCTAAATAAATCCTACCCTTTGTTTGATGAGTTGAAGAGCATCGTATTCAAAACCATAGGTATAAGAGGGCTCCTAAGAGAGGCTCTTGAAAAAATAAGAGGGATAGAGGCCGGTTTCATTTATGGTTCTTTTGCCAAAGATGAAGAGAGTGCAAAAAGCGATATCGATTTGTTCATTGTAGGTAAGATTAATGAGGATAAGTTGGTAATGGGAGTAGGAAGGGTGGAGAAAACTGTGAAGAGAGAGATCAATTGTAGCTTATATACAAAGGACGATATTAAGAAGAAAAAAAGAGAAAAGGATTCATTCATCTTAGATCTTATTAATGGTCCGAAAATATTCTTAATAGGAAACGAAAATGACCTATGATGTTACCATTTCTATTTCTAAAACAGAGGCCAATAACGCATTAAATACAGCTGCGGAGTTTGTTGATGTCATCCGAGATATTATCAGACGAGAGAATCCGCAGATTCAATTCAAATTCTGACCCTGTTAAGGAAAAGATGAAATTGAAAAGGGCAAAAAGTCAAAAGAAAAAATCTTTTTGTGGGCGATTTTGATGTTTTTGCGTCTTGCTCTTTGAGCAGTCCGCACGTCTTACGGCGTTAGAAAGCAGATTTACGATTCCGTACCCAGTAGTCACTTCGTGACTACTGACCCCTTAAGACAAGAGTTTTTTTAATAGTCAGCAATGGATTGGATATAAAAAGGGTCTAAAATGCCAACAATAAGAATGATAGATTTTTTATCAAAACTTAATGATGCTTATTTTGTGGTTTACAATACCGTAAATATAGTTGAACGGTCAGATGTACAGAGTGTTATTGTGAACACAATGATGCAAGGTACAGATCAACTGCTGCAGGAGTTGGAGGATAAAAGAGTATTTTATGGGGATATCCCGCAAAAAACAGCATTAAAGGGTCTGCTTACCCAACGGTTGAAAGATGCTAATGCTCGAAAGGTTCAAGAGTATGTTCCTGTTTTGTTGAATCAAAACCTTGTAATGCTATGTACGATAATGGAGATCTTCTTTCTTCATATTCTAGAAACTATTATGTTGAAAGAACCGAATGTTTTGGTCGGACTTGCCCAAGAAAAGAGGCTTAGTCTTCAGCAAGTATTAAGTCTCAAAGACTACGATTCAATAATTGAAAAATTCAGATCTAAGATTTTAGACCATTTTTCAAGGCAAGGTTTAAAAGAAAAATTCAAGATTTATGAAAACATAGGTCTGGATATAAACAAAGTATTTGATTATCCTACGTATACGGACGATGCACAAAAGCGGCTTATTGGCTATGACCTTAGCAAACTGAGCGAGATTTTTGATAAACGGCATAACATAGTACATAAAAATGAACTGCCTTTGAAAGAATTGAACGAATTGGCAAAAACAAAAGACTTTTTTGAGAAAATAGTTATTAAGCGTTCTATATTGACTATGGATAAATATGCTATTTTGCTAGACGTTCAGGACATTTTAGTGCACTCTGGCTACCCAAGAGACAAGATCCTCCCTGAAAGGCAACGCAAAAAGGAAGTTGATAATTAAGAAACATCGATAGTTATGAAACTAGTCCTATATTTAAGGGTTTTTGCCGAAGAACAACCGAAAGAAGTAGCTGATCGGTGATATTTTGAAGAATGGAATGTCTTCAGATGAGGTTGTGAAAAATAAGGATGTTTCCGGAAAATGAAGATGACAAACAAAGGACATAACTATATGGAAAGTAATTCTCTCAAAGTCCACATCCGTACTTACGGATGCCCGTTGGTGTAAAGTTTACAGATCGATTTTACAGTTTTTGAAAGAGATATATTATTTTGATAATTTCTTAGATTTAAATGGGTTAGAT
>NJBQ01000066.1 GCA_005223095.1 Candidatus Aerophobetes bacterium Ae_b3a | reverse complement strand
TTATAGTGAGGGTAGAAGAGCTTGTTCCCCGGCTGAGTCTGAATGTTATCGGAGTATCGGTACTCGGTTTTTCCATTGTCGCCTCATCCGTTCGTGGATTCAGGATGAACTTGTCTATATCAGCTATGCTGTAAGTAGCTTCGTAACCGACCATTCCTCCTTCAAACTCCTTCACTTCTCGAGAGACAAACTCTACCCCTTCTCCCATTTCTTTAGCGTTTTCTCGAAACTGCTCTTCAGGAAAGAGACTCTCCCGGGAGGTCCCTTCTTGCTCTGTTCCTTCGGAATCGCTCATCTCCTGGGCGAATTCCTCCATAAACTCCGCCACCATGGGGGAGAGCTTCAGCGTCTCCACCATCATTCCGGTCCCGTCCCGGTTCACCCTGACCTCCTGGATAATCTGCATGCAACCAGACGACAGGACCATCACCATCACCAACGCGATGATAACTAGCTTCTTACCGTTCATGTAACCTCCTTTCGATACACCAGCGGGCGTCCTTGCCATATAAGAAGACCCAGGAGCCCGAGTTAGACCCCCTTGGCTTCTTGAGCATGACTCCGTCTTCACCAGATTGAAGAAATGCTTCTCCTTTGAGGATAATCATCCCAAATACAGCGGAACTGCGCAGCGGTCAATACAAGATACGACCTTCACCGCCCTAGATCCAGAACCGCCTTTCCTTTCTCCAGGTCTAGCTTCCTCATCATCCAATTGATATACTCATTAATTGTCTTGTACTTCCTTCTTGCAACATCCCGGTTTGGGTCCAGGTGAGCCACCAGCATTTGCTCTCATATATGAGGATCGTCCCAGAAAGGCGAGGTGTCGCTAACAAAGAGCTTTGGTTTCCCAAGATATCTTGAAACGTTTTCTAATCCTATACTGTCGTTCTTGACCTGCGTGTCAGCTTGGTCCATCATGAATTATGCTTCGCATGCTTGGCATAATAGTACTAATAAAAGGTAGCCAAATCTCAGCACTTGCCTATCTCGGTTCTGGAGGAGGTGTGGAGGATTACCGTCCCATGTTGCGGTCGTAATCCGGCATATGGGTTTGAGTCAGTCAATGGCGATAACCAGATACTTTTTGGATAGAAAAGGGACCACTCTACTCCAAGTGCTACAGGTACTAAACAGTCCAGGGATGAGAACGAGTGGCTTTCCACTACCCGCCTCAATGTAGTGAACGTTGTGCCCACCCACTGTTGCGAACTGATTCTTACCGTATTTAGGTTGGGGACAAAAGAGGTGTTCTCTCATTTTCCACCGTATGAACTTGCTCAAAGCCAATGGAGATAAAACAGACCCACAGGCAAGTAGGGAACAGAGGTTAGCCGGTCGCAACGAGATTGGCCCCTTCGATTCTTCAGAAAGGCATGCCTCATTTAGAGGCCAACAGCTGTTGATAACTTAGACCAAATCCTAGCACTTGTCAACGAAGTTTTGCAGGAAAATGATGTTATAAGAGATTACCTTTTTATAGATGCTGAGTAGAAACTATTCTCAAGCTTTCATATGAATCATAAGAAGGTAGCGATAGTTTATCTGTGAAATTTGTGATTTTTGAGATGGAGATTTCTCATCTTATGTAAACTCTTAATAATCCAGCTATTGCGAACTCAGAATGTTTCTCAAAACGGATAGA
This sequence comes from Candidatus Aerophobetes bacterium Ae_b3a, assembly GCA_005223095.1. GTDB lineage: Bacteria > Aerophobota > Aerophobia > Aerophobales > AE-B3A > AE-B3A. The sequence goes on along the minus strand of NJBQ01000066.1, from coordinate 11,579 downwards.
GTCGATTTCCTGCAAAAGCTAGCTATGCCATATGGCAAGTTAGTGCTCATTACTTTATTTAGTTCTTTGATGTTCTATTTCCTCAATTAGTTTGAGATACTCTTCTACCAGACGGACACTGCGTTGAATAGAAAAAGCTATCTCCTCTTTGCTCATACCCTTTTTTCTGCAGAACTTTACCCTGTGTAGTTCCAAAAGGTACTTATCTACGCTCAGAGGATCGTGGGAGCACTCCTTAGCAATGTCGGAAGTCTCTTTTCCTTCCAGCAGTTTTGCGACATATCGTAGCCTTATGGGAGATACTTCCTCCCATATCATGTACTGTACCTCGACGAGGAAGAATGCAATTGTGCTCTTTCTCATACTGGCCAATAATTTGGCTGATTCGAACCCGATTAAAACTAAACATAAGAGCAAGCTCATTGGTGGTAAGTTCAACTCCATTTTTGTCTGCCTGTATCATAACCCGGGCTATCCTGTCTTTGGTCACTTTTCTGAAAGGTATTCCAGACTCAAGCTTTACATAGTCCTCATCCTCTACGAGAGAAAGGATGGCTGCTCTTAGTTTAGTCTGGGCTATTGTCTTTGCTCTTGCCGGAAGATCTTCTTTGGCTACCCCGCACCAGGGCAGCTCCCCAAAGCTCACATATTCACCTTTAGGGTAGAACTTGTTGATAAACTCCTTTACGTGTTGGCAGAATAAATCTACTACTCTTGGGCCACCAAGTCGGGGAAATTCAGTCTGGATAAAATGTCTGATAGCACTGTCAAAATTTTTCTCTCTTTGAGGTCTCCAGGTATCTTTATGGTTATCTCGTCTCATAGCCTTACCCTTCTTTCTTGGCCCCCTTTTTTAAGCTTGAACTGACTGATAATCTCCTCGATTCTCTCGGAGTATTCAGGGGTGTTGAACTTCTCATAAAGCGCTTGGTATTTTCTAGTTAAATTAGGGGATATTTGAACGATAAAGGCAATCTCTGATACTGAATGTCCCTCTTTAGTAAGAGAGGCTACTCGGGCGAACTTGTTGATATAACTTTCAATTGAATCCAAGCTATGATTTATCTCTTGGGCAATCTGAGTGATGAGTTTGCGCTCTAGGTAAAGCTCAACTGCCTTCACTCGATGAGTTAAGGCTCGTCCGATGTCCTTTTGTTGTGACCTTACCGGGATAGTAATTCCTTTTGAGCGAAAGTACTTCAAGTCTCGACAAATGGTTCTATAGCCACAGTTGAATATCTTATAGGCAAAATCCTCAGCTGTCAAAAGAACTCCTTCACTTTTAGCCTCCTCGGTTATCCGCTTAAGCTGGGTGCGTCTTAAAAAAGCTGTTCCTTGAGAGCCATTTTCAAAGCGGATATTATCATCAGATTCTCCATTGTATTTGGTTACTACAATGGGTTTGAACTTGCATTTTCCTAAAGGTTTACCAGGAGGCTCATCAATATCAATTCCTACAAAATAAACGTTCTTTGCCATAATGGGACTCCTTTCTTTCTTTGTACCGAATAAATGATGATATGAGCTTACTCCATTAATAATCGCTTTTATAGCGACGATAACACTATCTAGCTTTAATCATCATAGAGAGCTGGGTCTTATTCGCAATATAAGTTCTACTTTTGAACGGCCTTAGACTTATTCAGCTCTCTATTCGGTAAATTTACTCAAGGAACGAGTGTCCCATTGTACCATATTTTCAATAAAATAGTCTAATGGAACGGAGTGAAGCAATCTCGGTTTTATCGCTCGGGATAAATTGTGCAATTTCTCTTATTCGATTTGACAAAAGCTATGAAATATGCTATAAGTCAATATATGACATAAGTGAGGTTATCTATACGGTGAGGTAAGCCAAGAGGGAGATTATCGGAAACGACAGGAGGGAAAAAATCAGGACCTTCCAGTCAAAAGCAAACACCGCTGTCAAGGTTATGCAATAATGAACCCATACTTTCAAAATTGGAAGAGTGGGTTTTTATTTTTGGGTACTGTTTGGAAATTGGAAAAAGGAATGATTCTCTAACTGTTCAATGTTCAAGCACAGGCAATGTGTGGAAAGGGGAAAAGAGTAGACAATAAAAGAGGGTGAAGACGCGATTTAATAATTAAAAAATCAAGACCTGACCCTATCCACGAATATCAAGAGTTGCAGCTATATGAAAGGAAAGTTATTAGTATGCCTAATCAGAAACGGCGAAAGAATATAAGGAACGTTGCTATTATAGCACACGTTGACCATGGAAAAACAACACTTATAGATGCTCTTTTAAAACAGACAGGAGCCTATGAATTTAAAGATGGAGAAACCGCAATTATGGATTCAAATCCATTGGAAAAAGAACGGGGCATAACCATTTTTTCAAAAAATGCCTCTTTCTTGTATAAAGGCGTACAGTTTAACATAATTGATACGCCAGGTCATGCTGATTTTGGAAGCGAAGTAGAAAGAATTCTTAAAATGGTAGATGGTGTGCTTTTGCTGGTAGATGCGTTTGAAGGTCCTATGCCACAGACAAAATTTGTTTTAAAGAAATCCCTTGAACTACATCTTAAACCGATTCTGGTTATAAATAAAATCGACAGGTCCAATATAGAGCCCCATGAAGTTACTGACATGACTTTTGATCTTTTTTGCGAATTGAATGCAACTGATGAACAACTGGATTTTCCCATTATTTTTGCCTCAGGGAAAGATGGAACAGCAACTCTTGATATGGAAGAAAAAGGCAAAGATATGAAGCCGATTCTTGATACAATACTCCATCGTGTGCTGCCTCCAGTTGCAGACCCCAAAAAACCTTTTCAAATGTTGATAACTATGCTGGATTATGATTCATATATCGGTCGTATCTCAATAGGCCGTATTCTTCACGGAAAAATAAGAAAGGGAGAACAAATAGCTCTTGTAAAGACCAACGGGACAATAAAAGAGGGAAAGGTCACCAAAATATTAAAATATAAGGGTCTCAAAAGAGTAGAGGTTGATAGTGCAGAAGCAGGCGATATCGTATCAATTGCAGGAATAGATGATGTGAAGGTCGGAGAAACTCTTGCATCAATAGATAATCCGCAACCATTGCCGAAAATAAAAATTGATGAGCCTACTCTTTCCATGGTTTTTTCAAATAATACCAGTCCCCTGGCAGGAAAAGACGGCGGAAGATTTTTGACTTCACGTCATATTAGAGAAAGACTTGAACGCGAAGCACTGACAAACGTGGGAATTAAGGTAGAACAAATCGCTGCCACTGAAAAAGTCAAGGTTTCAGGAAGAGGAGAGCTTCATCTTTCCATACTTATTGAAACAATGCGTAGGGAAGGGTATGAGCTTGAAGTTTCTCCCCCTCATGTGATATTAATAAAGATGGGTGGAGAGACTCTTGAGCCTGCTGAAGAAGTGCTTGTTGAGGTTGATCAGGAATATCAGGGTGCTGTAATTAAAGCGCTTGGCTCCAGAAAAGCAGATATGAAGGATATGCAGATAACCTCCATTGGCACGATACGCATGAACTCTATAATTTCGACAAGAAATTTAATTGGATTTAGAAGTGAATTTTTGATAATGACACGCGGAACAGGAATCATATATCAGAACTTTTACAGGTATCAGAAGTATAAAGGCGAAGTCCCTGGTCGCAAGTCAGGTGTGCAGATATCAATGAACAATGGCAAGGCTGTTGCTTATGGTTTGTTTGGGCTTCAGGAAAGAGGGGAGATTTTTGTTAATGCGGGTGATGATGTGTATGAAGGGATGATTATTGGAGTTAATAATAAAGGTCATGATCTTGTTGTCAATACACTTCGGGGAAAAAAGCTTACAAATACGCGAGCTGCACGTTCTGATGACGCTGTAACGCTTATTCCTCCAAGAGAAATAACACTTGAATTTGCTCTGGAATTTATTGAAGACGATGAACTGGTTGAGATAACCCCAAAGAACATTCGTTTAAGAAAGCGATACTTAACTAAAAATGAAAGAAAATCGAAAAAGCGTGTATCAGAAGTAGGAGGATAAAAGATGCGACGAATTTTAGCTCTGCTGATAGTAATCCTTTTCTTGTGGGTCCCGGCTACCTTGGCCAGTGAAATAGAATTTCAGGAAGGTCTGAGTTCATTCTTCGGCTTTATGCCGGCTGAATTCGATTTTGAGCATACCAAAGAAGCAGGCGGCTATTGGGATAGACCGTTCTTTGAATTATTCGAATGGGGTATGATAGAGTCGAAAGAGGGTTGGTTCGACTTCCGCATGACCGATGAATATGTGCGAAGGGCCCAAAGATATGGCTTTCATACTCTGGCTAATATCCAGCCTTTTGCTCATTGGGACCAGGATTTGTGCCATAGTAACTTGCCGGGCATAAAGAGTCCCAGGGGACGTCAAACAAAAGGAAAGCCTTGCAATATTGATGCATATAAGAGCTTTGTCATCAGGTTGGTCGAAAGATATGACGGCGATGGCCGCGACGATATGCCGGGTCTTAGAGGTATCCTATAAAATATTGGGAAGTGGCCAATGAACCAGAGATGCAGCGGGAACCGCTAGTTTTTTTTCAAGGCAGCCCCAAAGACTACTTTGAAATTCTCAAAGCTACTTACCAGGCAGTCAAAGAGGCTGATTCTCAAAGCTACGTGGTCCAGGGAGGTATGGCCGGAATAGACGATTGGATGGCCTCCTTCTGGCAGGATGTATTTGACCTGGGTGCTGCTTCATATTTCGACGTTGCCAACATGCACTCCATAGGCCATGGAGAACATCTCAACATTCCTTCTTTTAAGAAGTTTCTTTCCAGGAATAATGCTTCAGAAAAATCATTCTGGATAACGGAAGTGCAAATTGAGGACAGGATGGATAAGAAAACACCCGCCCAATATGCAGATTCTCTTGCCAGAAGCTACATCTTTGCTCTTGCTAACGGGGCAGAGAAACTCTTCTATGTCAATTTAAGACTGCCTCAGTTTCTTCCTTCCCAGGCAGAGGGTGGACCTGGTTTTTCTGATTTATCCACCTTGATAGACTTATCCGGTAAGCCAACACCCCTTTTCTATGCCCAGCGCACCATACCCCTAAAACTGGGAAGTTTCCAGGAGGTAGAGACAATCAAACAACAAATAAGAGGAAAGACTATTCTGGAGGGCCAATATAGGTTTAGCAAGGATGATAGAGTGATTTATGTGCTCTGGGGCAAAGGCAGGCTTCCTTCCCAAATAAAAGGCGAGGTGAGGGTAACGAATATCTCTGGAAACGACAAGATTATCACCTCAGACTCAATCCGGCTCACCAGTAGCCCTATTTTTGTGCAAACAATAGAGTAATTCTAAGGAAGAAGGTAAGTCTAAAATAACACATCAAGGAGTTCTTTGCCCATACTATTGTCTTCATAAAATCCTGTTTTTAGATTCTACCAGATCAGAAACCATATACTTTCTTACTTCTTACCCCCTTGACCGATGCATAGCTCCCCCTGCAAGGATAGGACACTGTGCTCTGGTCTTATTTATGGCTCTGGTACGCTTATTCCTGGTAAAGTTCCACTTCTTCTACGGCGGTGTCTGCTCTGGGACGGTACCGTCTAAGCCACATGCGAGTTCCTTTGTCGGAAACCTGAACCCGTAGATAGTTGTAGTCCTCCACTCTCGGCTCTCCTTTCCAGTACAATTCTTCAGGGTAATCCGTGCGGGGAATATTTGCCTGGTGCCCTTGTTCTCCTCCGCCAGCTCCCAGGACTAAGTAGCGTATCCCATCAACCTGGTAAACTTCTGTGGTATGAATGTGGCCGTTGAATACGGTTATTTTTAGTTCAGATGCAAAGGGTTTTAGATACGGATGCGGATTTTCATCCGAAGGCAACGGGCCGGAACCGGAGATGCAGAAAGCCGGATTATGAAATGTAACAAAAACTTGATCTGTCCCTTCTTCCTTTGCCTCTTGCAGCCATTCTGTCAGAATGGCCATTTGAGCCTGAAAATCCGGGTGCTTGCTTCCCCAGTCGGAGGGATTCCGGTAATCCATATCTCCTGTATCCAGAAAGATGAACCGGCATCCTCCATAATCGAACTTGTAAACTCGATGTTCAGCGGTAAATCCCATTTGGGGCAGATAGGGAACTGTGCTAAGAAGCCCCTCCAGGTTTTCATCCAGCCATGTTTCATGATTTCCAGGAGCCGGGAAAAAACGCCCTGGCAAGCCTTCCGGGCCTCCCGCTGGCAGCTTAGACAGAAACCGTTCATAAAAGTCACGCCAATATGGGCTTTCGTCACGGGATTTCCCCTGATAGCCAAAATAGGTCATGTCACCAGTGTTCAGACAGAACGATGGTCCTGAAAGAGGGTCCTTGGCGCCTTTCTCTATTTCTGCGATAATCTCGCTGTAGACCCATGCCTGACCCTCGGAGCGTAATGCTACGTCCGCTTGGGGACCTTGCACAATTAGACGAGGCCAACTATTCTTCAAGAAAACCAGTCTATATTTTTCGGGTGCTACCCTGGGCCAGTACTTAATCCAGTCCAGTTTACCGGTATCGGGATCAAAACTTATCTCTGTATCGACAGCTAGATCCGGACCGAACGCATATAGCTTCATTTGCTCAAAGCATTTTTCAGCTTCATCCAATTGATCGGAGGTATAGGGTAGATAACCTGGAAGGCGATTGTCTCCGAATACGACAAAAGAAAAACTATCATCCTGCTCCGCCGCTGCCGCAGGAATGAAGTAGAAACAGATAAGGATTGATAATAACAGCAACCGGAAAAAGTCTGATAATATCCTCTTCACTGAAAGCCTCCTTTTGGGTCCCAATTTAAGAATAGTCTTTACCGCACTACTTTCTTTCTATTCACACCTGCCTAACATATCACTATCAAGAGTTGCATCATACACCCAGAGCATCAATAGGTCAAGCGAGGTTTGCTATTTGCGCAGGGGTTTCCCATTTCAACTCGTAGTGAGGCATTAGCATCCCTCATCTTCCTGAGCAAACGATTCACTCTGGGCTTCTGTAGACTCCAAATAGGTTTTTGGACTGCTGAAACCATCGTTCCGTTGACTCTAACTTAAGAAATGGTACTATTTCAGAACAGGTCCGTTTGTACCTGATAATATTAAAATAGGAGGTAATTGAATGGTTGATTCAAGAATAGAGAATCTGGCAAAACTTTGTGTCCAGTACAGTGTCGAGGTGAAACCGAAAGAAAAGGTGTTTATCCAGGGAAATGTATTGGCTTTCCCGTTAATCAAAGAGCTTTATAAGGAATGCTTGTTAAAGGGTGCGTACCCAATAGTAATGCCAAGCCTTGACGTTGAGTATCTTTTCTTCAAATACGCAAAAAAAGATCAGCTAAAATTCGTTCCACCTTTACAAAAGTTTTTATCTAAAGAAGCAGATGCTGCAATAAATGTATCATGTGAGCCTAATCCCAAAAGATTGACAAACATCAATCCAGAAAAAATAGCAATTGTCAGAACTTCAAGAAAAGAAATCATGGAAATTTTTCTTAGGCGCTCGGCCCAAGGAAAGCTAAAGTGGGTACTCTTGCCCTATCCCATAAATAATCAGGCACAGGAAGCGGCCATGTCATTAGAGGAATACGAAGACTTTGTTTTCAGTAGCTGCCTGGTTGATAAAAAAGACCCGGTCAGCGAATGGAAGAAAATAGACAAGAAGCAAGAGAAAATCTGTCAATTCTTAAACCAGGTGAATAAAATCCACATATTAGGTGAAAATACAGACTTACTCTTAAGGGTAAAAAATAGAAAGTGGATAAATTGTAGCGGGAAATTGAACATGCCGGATGGCGAGGTGTTCACAGGACCCCTTGAGAATTCAGCAAACGGTACTATAAGGTTTACCTATCCAGGAATCGTTGCTGGAAGAGAGGTTGAGGACATAACCCTTACCTTTAGAGATGGCAAAGTTGTAAAAGCAACAGCTGTCAAAGGTGATAAACTATTGCAGCAAATGTTGAAGATTAAGGGAGCAGATCGCATTGGAGAAATTGCTATTGGAACAAACTATGGTATAACACAATTCAGCAAGAACATGCTCTTTGACGAAAAGATGGGCGGGACAATACACATGGCCCTGGGAGCGTCTTACCCGGAGTCAGGAGGGCTGAATAAAGCAGCAATCCACTGGGACATCGTAAAGGACATGAAAAAAGAGGCAGAAATTTACGCAGACAACAAACTATTCTACAAAAATGGTAAGTTCCTAATAAAATAAATTGGTATCTGTTCAATCGTAGTACATTTACATGTCATTGCCAAAAGATACGCAGTATCGCCCAAGCAATCTCAAGACATTGCCACGCCCTTTCGGAATTCACAATGACGTGTTCCCTAACGCTATTTCTGTTTGTTCAAAATGACCCTTGTTTGGCTTCCTGTAATACCGACTCACTGTCCAGATCTGTTTTACTCTATTGGAGTAGTAACTCCTGCTATTACTCTCCTTCAAAAAGTGGGTAGTATCATTATAGCCAAAAAAACTCTAGCTTGACTTTGACTGGTAATAGCTGTATAGAGAGTATCAAAGATAAACACTTAATTATAGGGAGAGGTCGATTATGATGAAGAAGGTAGTTTTCAAAGGAGTGATCGTTCTAGGATTAGGTATCATGCTTGGAAGTCTTTCTCTACCTGTGTTTGGGCAAACAAACCAAACCAATACTCACCCATTGGCGATTTTTCCTGAGAGTGCTTCGGTGACGCAGCACGAAATCACACTGGATGGCAAAATTGTATCTTACAAGGCAACCACTGGCTTCCTGCCTTGCTACAATGAAAAAGGTGAGAAGACGGCACGTATGTTCTACACGGCCTATACTAAAGCTCCCGACGAAAAGACATCTACTCGTCCCCTTACCATAGCCTTTAACGGTGGTCCTGGATCATCCTCTCTCTATCTGCACATGGCAGCTTTCGGTCCCAAAGTGGTTCCTCTGGGAAACGGGATTGATCTCACCAGGCCGCCCTATCGAGTTGTGGATAATAAGAATACCCTTCTGGATATAACAGACCTCGTTTTTGTGGATCCTGTTGGTACCGGATTCAGTGAAACCATTCAGCAAGATGATGAAAAATTATTCTGGGGAGTGGAGGAAGATATTGATTCGATGGCTGAATTCATCCGCCTCTACCTTACCCGATATGAGCGTTGGGAATCTCCGCTCTTTATTGCCGGGGAGAGTTATGGCGGTACACGGGCAGCGGGGCTTTCCGCCCATCTTCAGGACATGGGAATCTATCCCACCGGAATCATTCTCATATCCCCGGCACTCAGTTTCACCACTTTGATTGATGTTCCCGGAAACGACATTCCCTACATTCACAATGTATCCGCCATGGCCGCCGCAGCCTGGTATCAACAAAAAATAGATATTCTCTACCGAGAAACAAACCTGGACGATCTTCTGCAAGAGGTTCGTTCCTGGAGTGAAGAGGAATATGCCAAGGCGCTCTGGCAAGGAAATGCACTCTCCCAAGCAAAGTACGCAGAAGTTGCTCGGCAACTTGCCGCCTACACCGGCTTATCAGAAGAGTTGATTAGGGCGCACAACCTGAGAGTCCCTATGTATCGGTTCCTGGGAGAACTTCTGGAGAAGGAACGACGCTCAATCAGTTTCTATGATGGTCGGGTCACCGCTCACAGCATAGGTTCTAATGAATACAGTTTTCAGGATGATCCCATAGTCATAAATGTCACTGGTCCTCTGGTCACTACTTTCAATAGTTACCTTGAACAGAACTTGCGGTTCAGCACTGATAGAAAGTACATTCCCATAAACCTTACTATTGAAGGACGATGGGATTGGGCTTCGGGCATGCCGGAAGGGGATATGGGATATCCGGAAACCTTCACCAGCCTCGGAAGAGCACTCAGAAAAGCTGATTTTCTTCAAGTATTCCTTGCCATTGGTCTCTTTGACATGGCCTGTGTTCATGATGCTACCATCTATGAAATTCAGCGAATGGATATTCCCCCAGAAGCCCTTGGCAGGATAACCATTACACTCTATTCCGCAGGTCACATGTTGTACACCGACCCGGTTTCACACCATAAGCTGAAAGAAAACCTGGCCAACTTTTACGGAGACGCATTGAAATAACCTAAGGGACAAGTGCTCACCATATCCGGAATTTCCCTCTCTGAGACTAATATCTACATCTATGATATTGCAGGCAATCTGGTAAGAATTCTCTCGAAAACAAAGAGTAGGCCAAATCTCAGCACTTATCAATCTAGTTTTGTGGAGGTCAGTCTAATCGCAATCCTGGACAAAGGGTAGAGTTTTTCTTAGAAATGAATTGCAACTAAACTACCTTCCTTATCCAATTCCCCTGGAAACCTTCAATCCTTACTCCCAGTTGGACTTTGTCTTCTTGAGCTAATAATTGAACAATTTCCTCTACTACTTTCGCATCCCAGCCAAACAGTCTATTTATCATCTTCGGAGTAATGATAACTAGGTCGGAGATATATGCCAGGACAATATTTTTCATGGCCTCATTCCTATTGATCCTTGAAGCTGCCTTGATTACTCCTGGCATCCACCGGGAGAAGAGGTTCCAGATAGTACCGTCATCAGAGACATCAACCTTGACAATTCTCAGAGTGCTTTGAAGTTCAGTCATTGCTCTCTGGAAGCGATATTTGCGAGCCTTAGTTAGCATCCCCAGCTCCCCTCGTAAGAGTGTATTGGGTAGGGAACCAGATCTTAAAAGACACTCAAAGATATCCTTGGCTTCCTGGCCAAGAGCTCCTCTTTGACACTCTTCAAGGTAGTCTTCCTCTGGAGTGGGGGAACCAAAGAGAGCGTAGAAATAAGGAAGCATCTTTAAAGAAATAAAGGTTGGTTTCTGCTTGAGGACTTTTCCGTAGAAGACTTTCCTCTTCAAAGGAAGAGCATCCTTCCAGCCCCATACCGGTCCAATGTAAGGATCGTGATGGGGATGGATGGCAGGAATTCCTCCAGGTACACCACAGACAGCCTCCCACAGACTGGGCAGTAGATTATTGGCAAAAGTATCTTCTGTAGCTTCAGTTAGAAGTTGACGGCTACCAGCAATTATTCCACTACTTGCAAAAGCAAAACAAAACCCCACATCGTCAATGAAGTCGAGAGCATCTTCTTCAGCGGTAATCCGTAAATCCCTTCTTGTTCTCCATTTTATGTTTCGGAGATTAGTGATCTCCTTTCTAGTCATTCCCACCTCTCATACTCTTGTTCCTTGCTCCTAATGCCCAACTGTCGAAGATAGGATAGTCCAAATCTCAGCACTTGTCAATCTGGTTTTTGGAGTGCGCAGCCGCATAGTGCCTTGAACTGCCGAGTAGCTGGTCCTAAGACTACTATCCACTTGACTCCGACTCAGAAAGTGATACAAGTAATGGGGCAGGTGAGAATTATAATACTATCAGTGGAGGGGTAAAATAAAATGGAGAAAAAAGTGAAGGTTGCAGTAGTGGGACTTGGTTTTGGTGCGGAGTTTGTCCCACTCTATCAGAAACATCCCAATGCAGAGTGTTATGCAATCTGCCAGAGGAGCAAAGAGCATCTAAATGAAGTGGGTGAGCAAT
>NJBQ01000065.1 GCA_005223095.1 Candidatus Aerophobetes bacterium Ae_b3a | reverse complement strand
CAGAGAAACAGCAGGTTCAGTATATGCTCAAGGATTTGCTTCATCTTGTCAAGATCCCCTCTCCAGATGATGCTGCTGATGCGCTTGCTGTTGCTTTATGCCATTACTATTCCCGGAAACTGAAGGCATATGAGTAATCGTAATATATTGTTTCTGCCAATTGTCCTCGGGCCACGTTAGTGCTGTGATAGAAGCTATTCTCATAAAACCCTTTACGCTTCTTAAATTATTCTTTTTGACCTAACATAGTAGAGTCCGGTGACTATAGCTCCTGCTCCTGCCAGCATACCCAGGAAAACAAACCCTGTCCCAAATCCATAAGTGTCGATAATGTAACCCAGGACAGGTATTGTAAGGGCAGTTGTTATCATTTCTCCTCCAAAAACAGCTCCTACTACACTTCCTACTCTTTCACCACTGGCCAGTTCGGCAGATAGAGCCATGCCTATAGGGAAAGTAATAAAAATACAAAAACCTATTGTTACAAGAAATGCCACAAGTGCTCCATAATTAGGAATGGTTTGTTGCATCATCGGCATCAAAATAAGATAGAAGAGGAAGAGAAGTATGCTTAAAGCCGTCATGCTTAAAAAAATTATCTTTACTTTGGATATTCTATCTCCCATAATGCCACCCAGAGGCTGAGCAATCAAACCTACTCCCAGCATGACTCCAGTAAGTAGGCCCGCTATGTTAATAGAAGAGGTCCTCTCCATAAGAAAGGAAGGTAGGAAAAATATGATTCCTGTAAATGTGGCAGCTCTCAGACCAAGAACCAACATTAGAATAAGAATTGGTTTGGTGATTGTTTTGCCAAATCCTTTCTCTCCTCTTTCAAGGGGTTCTTTCAGAGTTAACCAACAAAGAACAGCGGTCATAGCGGCAGGGACGGCAATAATTACTGCCGACAATCTCCATTGTAGCCTGGAGATAAGGTATGCGATGAGTATGGGGGATATGAATCTGCCCAGTTGTCCCCCTGCTCCATGGATACCTAAGACTTGACCCTTCCTAGAAAAGTTTTTGATGATAAGGCTAGTGCTCTGGGGATGATAGGTTGCTCCAGCAAACCCCAGGAAAAGAGAAGAAAGAAGAAGAAGGCCAAAACTATTACTCAAAGCAAAGATAGTTGCTCCCAGAGCATAGAAAAGAAAACCTATGGCTATGAAAGTAACCCTTTTCCGGTAGAGGTCTGCCCAGTATCCAACTGGAGATTGAAACACAGCACCTATTAGGGTAACAGAAGAAATCAGAAGACTGGCATTAAAGTAGGTTATTCCAAGCTGCAGAACTAGAATGGGAATAAAAATAGGTAGAAAAAGAGAGTAAGAATCAACAACGAAATGAGCAAAGGACAAAATGCCTAAAGTGTGTATTTTTGTGGAATGCTTCAATTTTGCCTGCCTAAGAATTATCGTGTATTATACAATAAATCTCACTTCCAGTAAATAACTACTTTTCAAATTTGATGAATTATGGCCGGAGTCGTATTCTTGCTGTCTTCTCCATCGCCTGGAACGATAGATGTGTTCGTATTTCTTCAGTCAAAATCAGAGTAATCAAAGAGAAGGCTTTGACGATACAAGCATTTTCTTATATGTTGTATGGCAGGTTTATCTGACTAACAAAGTTCTTCAGGCTATAGAATAGATGCCCTGACTGATAAAGGTAACAGGAGGGAGGAAGAGGCTGGAAGATTTCTCAAAAGAAAGGAGATTTCTGTGATACTAAGATGCATTGAATGCAGGAGAGAATATCCCATAGATAAAGTGAGACATAGGTGTGAGTGTGGGGATTTGCTGGAGGTAGTTCACGATATGGGAACCTTGAGGAAGAAAGTCTCCTCTCAATTATTCGATGAAAGATTAGCTAAGAGGGAATTTCCTTATAACTCTGGCGTTTGGCGTTACAAAGAACTCATACTGGATATTGAGAATAAGTTTATTATCTCCAGACCGGAGGGGAACACTAATCTTTATCAGGCTGATAAGGTGGGAGAATATGTTGGCATTAAAAATATATGGCTGAAGCATGAAGGAGAAAATCCTACCGGGTCCTTTAAAGACAGAGGAATGAGCTGTGCTATATCGGTAGCAAAAATGCTTGGCTTTAAGAAAGTAGCTTGTGCCTCTACAGGAAACACTTCTGCTTCAATGGCTTCTTATGCTGACCTGGCAGGAATGGAGAGTATTGTCTTTATTCCGAAAGGGAAAATAGCTTTTGGTAAGCTAGCCCAGGCTCTTGCTTATGGAGCAAAGACCATTCAGATAAAAGGTGATTTTGATGATGCGATGAAGCTGGTGCAGGAAGTGTGCCAGGAGCTGGAAATCTATTTATTAAACTCCATCAATCCTTTTAGAATAGAGGGGCAAAAAGCTATTGGCTTTGAAGTATTGCAGCAATTAGACTGGCAGGTCCCTGACTGGTTTATCCTGCCCGGCGGCAACTTAGGAAATAACACCGCCTTGAGTAAAGGTTTTAGAGAATTGTACCAGATAGGAATGATTAATAGGATTCCCAGGATGGCTGTGATTCAGGCACAGGGAGCAAATCCTCTCTATACAATGTGGAAGGAGAAAACTCCCTTTACAGCGGTTAAGGCAGAGACGATTGCTAGTGCGGTAAAAATAGGCAATCCAGTTAGCTGGAAAAAATCAATTCGGGGTATAGAGTGGAGCAGGGGCGTGGTGGAGCAGGTGACTGATCAGGAGATAATGGATGCCAAGGCTTTCGTTGATGCCTCTGGAATTGGAGCAGAGCCGGCTTCCTGTTGTAGTATAGCCGGGGCAAAAAAGCTGGTTAAGGCGGGGGTAATCGATAAAAAGGAGAGGGTAGTGGCCGTTTTAACGGGAAATTTATTAAAGGACCCCGATGCGGTGGTTAACTATCATCTGGGTAGACTGAAGGGAATCAAATCAAGATATGCTAATAAGCCAATTATGATGGAGTCTAGCTTAAAGGCAGTTAGAAAGGTATTAGAATAGATGAAATATATACTCTTCCTGGCAGATGGCATGGCTGATTATCCTTTAGATGAATTGGGTCAGAGGACTCCTTTGCAGGTGGCTAATACTCCTAATATGGATGAGCTAGCTAAAAAAGGGAAATGCGGCAGACTAATAACTATCCCTGAAGGAATGCCTACCGGTTCAGCAGTGGCTAATCTTTCCGTTTTGGGATATGATCCTCGAATCTATTTTCAAGGCAGAGGAGTTCTGGAGGCAGCCAGTATGAGTGTTGAATTGAGCCCGGAGGATGTGGCTTTTAGGTGCAATACCATTTGTGTAGAGGACGATAGAATAAAAAATCACTCCGCTGGTCATATTTCTACTGAAGAAGCAAAAGAATTGATTAAGACAATTAAGGATAAGCTAGGAAGTGAAGATATTGTCTTTTATCCTGGAGTGAGCTATAGACATCTGCTGGTCTTGAGAGAAGCGAGATTTTCAGCTAGCGTTGAGTGTACTCCGCCTCATGATGCTTCAGGTGTGCCTGTAAGGGAAGTCTTACCCAGGGCAAAAGAGAAAGAAGCAGAGGAAACAGCAAATCTGTTAAGCAAAATAATACTCGATTCCAGAGACGTTTTAGAAGATCACCCTATTAATCTTATGCGGGAGAAACAAGGCAGGGATAAGGCCAACATGCTCTGGCCCTGGTCACCAGGCAAGAAGCTTCGCATGAGAAAATTTCAGGAAAGATTCGGAATAAAAGGAGCTGTGATTTCAGCCGTGGATCTTATTAGGGGGTTAGGTATTTATGCTGGTTTTGATGTGATTAAGGTCAAGGGAGCAACAGGACTCTACAATACTAACTACGAGGGAAAAGCTGAGGCGTGCCTGAAGGCATTAAAAGAATATGATTTGGTCTGGGTTCATGTAGAGGCAAGTGATGAAGCTTCTCACCAGGGCGATATTGATTTGAAGATTAAAACCATTGAGTATTTTGATAAAAGGTTAGTAGGAAAAGTATTAGAGGAAATAGATGAAAATACTCGTATTGCTGTATTATCCGATCACCTTACCCCAATTAAAGTGAGGACTCATGTTGCTGAAGCAGTGCCGTTTTTAATATATAATTCAGCCAAAGCGCCCGATGGGGTTAATCGGTTTGACGAATTTTCTTGTGCTGAAGGTAGTTTTGGTTTGTTGCAGGGAGGCGATTTCATAAAGATATTCCTTAAAGATAGCGTATAGCGGGTAGCGTTTAGCGTATAGTGAAAAATGAAGATAGTTGTCAATAAAAGAGAATATGAGGTAATCGAAGAGCCAGAAAAACATATTCTTGTTTCTACAAAAAAAGAGCTTCATGGATGGTGGCCAGGTAAAAGAGAGTGCACCTCAGAGAGAATGCTTATCAATCCTTATAATGGTTGCGGCATTGGATGCTTCTTTTGTTACGCGTTAGCCTTTCCAGGGCATTTTCAGACCTTCTGCGAAAAAGGAATCATTACAGTAGCTAAGGATTTTGACCGAGTAGTGGCAAAACAACTCGACTCTATAGATATTGCCAGCTGCGGTTATCTCAGCCCAGTTACTGACCCTTTTCAGCCTTTGAACGAGAAATACCACCTGTCAGAGAAGATAATCAGGGTTTTTATAGAAAGAAACATCCCTATTGAATTTATTACCAAAGCATTCATTCCCCAAGAAGTTATTGAGCTTATGAAACTGCAGACACATTCCTTCGGACAGGTCTCTATACTTACCCTTGATGACAAAATAAGAAAGCTCCTTGTTCCTGGCGGCAGCTCAACTTCAATTTTATTTAATAATCTGAAAAGATTAGCCAATGAAGGAATTTTTGCTGTTTGCCGTATAGATCCAATCTTTCCTTATCTTACCGATAAGCCAAAAGATTTAACAGAATTGATAGAAAGAGCCAGAGGCGCAGGGGTAAAGCATATCATTGCTAGTGTCCTTGATATTCCCCTTAGGATCAAAGAAAAAATCCTAAAAGCCTTAAAAAGCCACTTTGGAGTGGGGATAGAGTGGAATTATCGAAAGCTATACCAGGAGAAAATCGATGCTTATCTTAATGCCAGGATAGATTATCGAAAAAAAATCTTCCACCTTTTAGGTAATATCTGCGAAAAGAAGAATATTACTTTTGCCCTCTGTATGGAGTATCAGCTCAAGGAGGGAGAGGCTGTTGGTTTGAATCAGGAGTTTATGAGTTCCCGAAATTGCGAAGGGATAAATATACCGATTTATGGAAGAAAGGAAGAAAAGTTTTATCCAGTCAGCAGTTGTAGTGGTGAATGTCTCAACTGTAGTGACCCTAAATGTGGCATCGAAGATTTAGCCATGAGTAAGGATGGCTCAAGGAAAGATTGGTGCCTCAAAGACTATCGTCGCTGGTCGGAAAAACGTAGATGTTTTCCGAATATTCGTTGAGTACAGACATATAACCAAGATATTTCTGACTCGTTCTTTCGAACTCATCAAAATAATCCCGCTTTACCGAGGAAGCAGTAGGAAATTTTGTCTGGAGAAAATTGACATAACGGCCGTTCTGTGTTATGCGAAAATCGAGGTGTGGGCCGGTAGACAAACCAGTAGAGCCTACATATCCAATTGTTTGGCCTTGCTTTACTTTGACGCCCTTTCTAATTCCTTTTGCATAACGGGAAAGGTGGCCATAACTGGTAGTAATGCCTTGAGCGTGCTTTATTTTGATATATCTTCCGTACCCACCATTCCAGCCTACAAAAGTTAGCGTCCCCTCGGCAACTGTCCAGACTGGAGTTCCGGTGGGAGCAGCATAATCTATACCCAGGTGAGGACGATAGACTCTTAAAATGGGGTGGAGTCTATTCCAGGAAAAACCAGAGCTTATCCGGCGGTAATTTAAAGGGGAACGAAGGAAAGAACGGCGTAGTGACTTACCCTCGGACGTGTAATAATCAGAATGATTTTCCTTATCCTTAAAGAATATAGCAGTGTGAGTTCTCCCTTCGTTGATATATTGCGCAGCCAGAATTCTTCCTTGTGTGACAACTTTGCCTTCAGGAGAGAGATGTTGTTCCCATATAAGTCTTAAGGCATCTCCTTTACGAGTGTCAGTAAGAAAGTCTATTTCCCAGGCAAATATATCTGCAAATCGGTAAATCAGGTCCACCTCAATTTTTTGTTTTCTCATTGATTCATAAACTGAGGACTGAATACTTGTCTTTGCTCCCATAAGGACCTTATGCACAGGGATTTCCCTTTCATAAGCCGAAAAAACTCCTTCTTTTGATTCTTCCACCGCATAGTATTTTAAAGAATTAGGGAAATATTCGAAGAGAAGTCGTCCATCCGGATATTCTTTTAGTTTAAGTATGTCTCCCGGTTTAGACTTTCTAGGATTAAAAATAGATTTCAATGCCTGAGTAATAAAATAGGTTTGTTGCGAGGAAATATCTGCAGAAATAAGAGATTCATAGACAGTCTCTCCGTGATGGATAGTTGTAGATAACAGAAGAGTTAGGTTATTTATAGTAGTTGGGTCTGGTTCTTGCGGTGCTTTTTCTGGAATGATTGATTCAGGTGTCTTGGGAGAAAGCAACCATCTGGAAGAAGGGGGAGAAGAAAAATGAAGGAGAGCCAGCGTTATCAATGGAAAAATAATTATAAAGAGAAGTATTCTTTTCATTTATTGATTGTACTTCCTCAAGAATTCTCCTTTGACAATGGGTGGGCTTTTATCAATCTATCCCTTGATTCTTTTCAATTTATAGTTTATCATTTAATCACATTAAAGGCAAATAAGATAGGGCTTACCTTTTTGACACGAATTTATTTCCTTTGATGTAGAATCTTAATTTAGCCTGGCCTCCAGCGCTCACCCCAATTCTTGTAGCAGAAGTTATTTCAAATTCCTCCCTTATACCCTCTTCAATTATCAGAGAACCAGAGATTAAGTCCTGTCGGTGTTCTTTGTTAGTGATGGCAAAAGCTTGAGTCAATTTACCTGGACCATTGGTCAAATTCTTTATCTCATCGATTTTCCTTATTCTCTTCATCACTCCAATCCCTTCCTGGGGGTCTAGTGCTCTTAGTAACACCGCTCCTGCTTTCCCTTTTTTCTCTGTCACTATATTAAACAGATAATACATGCCATAGATAAGATAGATATAGGCTGTTCCCGGTATTCCCCACATTATCTTTGCTCTTTCAGTTCTACCTCTGAAAGCATGGGAGGCAGGGTCCTCCTCTCCGTAATAGGCTTCTGTCTCTACGATTTTTCCCTTTATTGTACCTCCGGCCAACTTTCTGATCAGCATCTTTCCCAGAAGGTCTTTAGCCACTTTTTTTGTATCTCTTGCATAAAAGGAGCGGGGAAGTAGTTTTGTCATTTGCTGACTCCCTCTGGAGTTAACTCTTTGTACTTATTTTTGCTTAATTCGAGGAAAAGTCAACCAGTTTGATTGAAGATTGAGAAAATTTTGACCTTTAGCTCAAAATAGCCTATAATTGGTCAAATTATCAAAAGATTTAGTGCATTTCAGAGCTGTATGGTAGAGAGCAAAGAATGGATTACGACTAGAAGATACTTGAATTTTGCAGAGAAACAATTAAGAGAAGTGAAATGAAGGAGGTCAGAAAAATGGAAAAACGTCCTCTGGGCAAGACAGGTGTAACACTTTCTGTAGTTGGCTTTGGCGGTATCATAGTGATGAATGAGAGTATAGCTAACGCGCGTCGATTGGTTGCTGAGGCAGTCAGCCGGGGTATCAACTATTTCGATGTTGCGCCCAGTTATGGTAATGCAGAGGAGCGTTTGGGTCCTGCTCTCGAGCCATATCGAAAGTCTGTGTTCCTGGCATGTAAAACTGGCGAGCGTAGCAGGAAAAAAGCCTGGCTAGAATTACATGGCTCTCTACGTCGTTTGCGCACAGACCATGTCGATCTCTATCAGCTTCATGGGGTGACTACCTTGAAAGAAGTGGATCAGATCATGGGAGCGGGAGGTGCAATGGAAGCTTTCTTGGAGGCTCGAAAGCAAGGGTTAATACGATATATTGGGTTTTCTGCCCACTCGGAGGAGGCAGCCTTGTCGTTATTAGACCACTTTGCTTTTGATAGCCTCCTCTTTCCATTCAACTGGGTATGCTGGCATCAGGGACATTTCGGCCCTCAAGTGCTGAGTAAAGCGCAAGAAAAAGGCCTAGGAATACTTGCTCTAAAAACACTTGCTAAGAGAAAATGGGAGGAAAATGAGGAACGAAAATGGCAGAAGTGCTGGTATGCACCGGTGGACAATTATGATGAAGCCAGACTGGCCCTTCGATTTACCCTTTCCAAACCAATTACAGCTGCAGTGAGTCCTGGGCACATCGAACTTCTACGCTGGGCATGTGATGCTGCTGATGAGTTCAAACCCCTCTCCCAGGAAGAAGCTACTCAGGTGGCCAGGTTAAGCGAAGGTCTTGACCCTATCTTTTCTAGGTAGAGGGTTTAAGAGGTAAACTCTCTCACCTATGAGAAGAGGTTATTGGTTTACTTAGGCGAGTTATCTATTTAGCGAAACCGGTTAAGTCAAGATGTCAGATGGAAGGAAAGTAGCCCAACTTTTACAAAAGTACGGGTTTTAGCGAATTCTGACGGATGAAACTCTTTTTATTTTCAGGGAAATGAAGCGATGATACAGATTTACTCAACTCGCCTTATGGTTGAAGCAGATGTGATAAAATCAATTCTGGAAGATAATGGCATAAGATGTGTCTTGTGGGACAGTCGAATCGGAACAGTGTATCCTGTAATTCAAATAAGAGTAATGGTGGAAGAGGAAGATTTTGAAAAAGCGGAGAAGATTATTGAGGACTATCAGAGGGAAAATAGGAAAAATGAGGATGGTGAACAAATAAATAATTAAATAAAATGAAAGGAGTGATGAAAAGTATGAAGCACAAAGAGCCGCCAGATGAAGCATGGGAGAATTATTGGTCTAGAGTCTATAATAGACTGGAACGTGGATTGGGTTGGATTCTTATCTCAATTGGTGCGATGATTTTACTTTTCTACGGAGGATTTAAGGCTGTAGAGAGTCTGGTTAAAGATCCTACGGTTGCAATCCTTCTGAAAGTAGCCATTCTCGTTCTCTTGGCTGGTCTGGTTATTCTTTTCGTTTCAGTGCTAAGAGAGAGAATTTTTGCTTACAAGAAGGACAAATATGCAAAGGAGGTCAAGCGATGATAATAACAACTACGGAGACTATTTCTGGCAAGAAAGTTGTGAAAACTCTCGGTCTGGTGAAAGGTAATACTATAAGGGCGCGCCACTTAGGGCGAGATATTGTAGCTGGACTTCGCAATATAGTAGGTGGGGAGATAGTGGAGTATACCAAGATGCTTGCTGAATCGAGAGAACAAGCATTGGATAGAATGCAGCAGGAGGCCAAAAAGTTGGGAGCCAATGCTGTTGTGGGTATGAGATTTATTACCGCTTCTATAATGGGAGGAGCAGCTGAACTCCTTGCCTATGGTACGGCAGTAATAGTAGAATAAAATAGAAAGGAATGTTTTGAAAATAGACCAGGGAATGAATTCTGCCAGGAAATTAAAAGCTGATTTACACCTCCATACCCAAGAGGATCCCAAAGATAAAATTAAATATACGGCCAAACAATTGATTGACGAAGCCTGGCGTCAGAAATTTGATGTCTTAGCTATTACCAATCACAATATGATTCTCTACGATGATTACCTGAAGAAATATGCTTTAGATAAAGGAATAGTTCTCATTCCTGGAATAGAGGTGAAAGTAGAGGGGAAACACATTATTTTACTCAATGTTAATGAGTGGAGAGAAAAAGAGATTAATACCCTGGAGGAACTCAGATGCCATAAAGGTGAGGGTAGTCTAATAATGGCGCCTCATCCATATTTCCCCACACTCACCTCCCTGGGCAAGAAGCTGGATCACTATATCCATATTCTCGATGCCCTGGAATATACTCATTTCTACTTTAGAGGAATTAACTTTAATAGAAAAGCAGAAAGAAAAGCCGAACAATATAATCTACCTCTAATAGGGGTCTCTGATGCTCATCTTCTCAGCCAATTTGGATCAACTTATTCTCTTATTGATGCAGAAAAGACGCCCCAGGCAGTCATTAGAGCAATTAAGGAAAATAAGGTGGAAATAATTACCCGGCCGCTAAAACTTAGTTGGGGTAACATCATTTTAGGTTTAAAGCATACAATATCTCCCGTACTAGGCCCCCGGGATAATTCTTCTGGCGGATAGTTCACAGAGATGTTTTTGATTGTGAGATAAGGATGAAGGTAGAAGATATATTAGGAGAAAATGGTGCAATCGCTAGAGAACTAGATAGTTACGAAGAGAGAATCCAGCAGATTGAGATGGCAAAGGCGATAGAAGACGCTATACAAGAGGAGGAACATCTTATAGTAGAAGCAGGTACAGGCATCGGAAAGAGCTTGGCCTATTTGATTCCTTTTATTTATTGGGCTGTGGAAGAGAAAAATCGGATACTTATATCTACCTATACTAAGACTCTGCAAGAGCAATTAATCAAAAGAGACCTTCCTTTCTTAAAAGATACTCTCAAGATAGATTTTGACTTTGCTTTAGTGGTAGGAGGAGAAAATTATCTCTGTTTAAGGATGCTTGAGCGTGCTCGAACCTATGGTCTGTTAGATACGAAAAAAGAAGTTAACCAATTAGGGAAGATTTTCAAGATTCAGCCTTATCTTATCAGAGGATTAAAATCGGAATTAGATTTTGAGCCGCTGTTTAAGGTCTGGCATAGAGTTTGTAGAAACGCCGATCTTTGTATGGGGAAAGGGTGTCCCCTTCATAGTGATTGTTATTATGTCAAAGCAAGAAAGAAGATGCATAAATCCCAGGTGTTAGTACTTAATCATCATCTCTTCTTTGCTCATCTTGCTTCGGGAGAGAAAGTGTTTCCCCCTTTTAAAGGAATAGTTTTCGACGAGGCTCATAATCTGGAAGAGGTAGCTACCAGTTTTCTGGGAATCGAAGTTTCCAATACAGCCATAAATTTTCTCTTAAACTCTCTTTCCAATCCTGCTACTCAGAAAGGTCTCTTTTTCAGAGTAAAAGATTTGAAAGATGAAAAAAGAAATCTTTTAGAAGGGCTAGTAAAAGAGACAAAAGTAGCTAACGAGTTATTCTTTTCTGGCCTGAGAGATAAACTGGGAAAGGATAATCTTAAGCAAAGAATTAGAGAAAAGGGATTTATGACTAACCTCTTAGACAATCCTCTTTCTCGCTTAACGTTTGGTTTAAATTCACTTCTGGATAAGGAAAAAGATGAAGAGATAAAACTGGAAATCTCATCATTTCTGGCTCGTTGTTTGGAAATAAAGGATAATTTAAGAAGAGTTATTGAGCAAGAGGAAAAGGATTACGTTTATTGGGTAGAGGCCTTTCCAAGAAGCAACATAACCAGGTATGCTCTACATGCTGCTCCCATAAATATTGCCCAGGAATTAAAGAGAAGGCTTTTTAATCGGGTGAAAGTAATCATTTTAACCTCGGCTACTTTGACTACTAATAGGAATTTTGCCTTCCTAAGAGAAAGAATTGGATTGGAAGAGAGTAGAGAACTTCTTCTTGATTCTTCTTTTGATTATTTAAAACAGGCACTTGTCTATATTCCTTCTCGAATGCCCGATCCCTGGCGAGAAACATTTAAATACTTCTCGCAGGTAAGCAAGGAAGTCAAAGATATCCTCAAGATAGTGAAGGGACATACTTTTGTCCTTTTTACCAGTTTTCAGATGCTAGATCAGATATATGAAGAGATCAAAGAAGATGAAAGTAATCTTAAAATTTTAAAACAGGGAGATGTGCCTCGTTATCAACTTCTTGAGGAGTTCAAAAAAAATAGAGGTTCTGTCCTGTTAGGAACCAATACCTTCTGGCAGGGGGTAGATGTCCCGGGAGAGGCCTTACAATGCGTGATTATTACTAAACTTCCTTTTGCTGTTCCCAACGAACCTATTGTGGAGGCTAAAATAGAATTTCTTAAGACTCAAAATAAGAATCCTTTTCTCCATTATCAACTTCCTCAAGCTATCATTCTCTTAAAACAGGGTTTTGGGCGTCTTATTAGAAATAGAAAAGACAAAGGGATAGTAGCTATTCTTGATCCGCGTCTCAAGACAAGACATTATGGAAAGATGTTTTTTCGCTCTCTACCCAAATGCAAGATAACATCTAGCCTGGATGAAGTAAGAAAATTCATGAAGGAAGACAAAAGTCCCCTCTCCCCCTAGGGGAGAGGGGTAGGGCGAGGGGGCACAGGATGCGAGAACAGAGGGAGTAGGCTGAAGGCCGCTGAGAGATATCTATGAGGAAAGGCTCAAAAGGATGAAAAAGTTAATTGCTGTTTCAGGGAGCAGCGGAGATGATGATAATCTTAGTAAGTTTGCCTTAGATTCTGCCGAGAGGGTAGGGCACTACATTGCTGAAAAGGGTGGAGTGTTAATTTGTGGTGGTAAGGATGGAATTATGGAAGCAGCGGCCAGAGGAGCGAAGAGAGGAGGAGGATTAACTATAGGAATTTTGCCTGCTTCAAAAGAGAAAGCAAATAAATTTATAGATATCGCCATTCCTACTTATATGGGTTATCTGAGAAATTACCTTCTCATTACTAGCGCCGATGCCGTAATTGGAATTGCTGGCAGATGGGGTACCTTAAATGAGATTTCTCTTGCTCTGAATCTTGCTAAGCCCACTGTCGTTCTAAAAGGCAGCGGCGGTTGGGCAGATATTCTGAGTAGACCGGAACTGACAGAGGGCTATAAAACTAGACCTTATGTTGCTGAGTCCGCCAAAGAGGCAGTCCAGCTTGCTTTCAGTCTCTTAGATTGCCAGCCACGCTAGGTAAAGGGGAAAAATAATTACTTTGAAAAAACTTATAGGTTATTGAGCACTATTCTTACAAAGAAAAGAAATCAGGAGAATGGAGAATGGGAAAGCAAAAAATATTAGCTTTAGATTTTGATGGTTGCATTGTTGATAGTGTAATGGAGGCTTTATTTGTTACTTATGTTTCTTATAGAAAACATATCAATAATAAAACAAGGATTTTTGATAATAAAAAGCCGGAAATAAATAAATTCTTGAGTTTAATTTCTAATTATCAGCCTCAAGTCAAGAAATTTAGACAGTATAGGCATCATATTAAAGATGCTTCTGATTATGCAGTAATCCTCTATATTATAGAAGATAATCTAAAGGTAAGTTCTGAAGATGAATTTTTTAAAATAAAGAAACTAATTCTTAATAAAGATATAGAAAGATTTTATCAATGTTTTTATGATACAAGAGCCAAGATATTTAAAGATAATTTCGATGCCTGGGCTAGATTGACTCCTGGTTTTAGTTGCATCA
>NJBQ01000064.1 GCA_005223095.1 Candidatus Aerophobetes bacterium Ae_b3a | reverse complement strand
TTGCCCTTAAGGGTAAAGGTAAGCTGGTAAAGAGCATTCAGGATACCAGAGCCTATATTGATTCTCTAGGTATATGTACGGTGGTGAGAAGAGCTTTGGGATTCAGCGATAAGCCGGATCCGACTATGCTTAACTTAGTGACGGGCCTGGACTTTACCGATAAGCTAATGGAGATAGGTGAGAGAATCTACAACCTGGAAAGGCTGATATTAGCTAGAGAAGGGATACGCCGAAAGGATGATATGCTACCTGCAAGAATAAGCAAGGAAAAAATACCTGAGGGTCCAGCTAAGGGTCACGTGTTAACCAAAGAGATGTATGAAGTTGAGCTTAATGAGTATTATGAAGCAAGAGGATGGGATAGAGAAGGACTGCCTATCCCTAAAAAAATAGAGAATCTGGGGTTGACTAATCTCTGATTAATATAAAGTAGTCTCCAGGTATGGTGTTGGAGCTGAAAGGTGTAGACTAATGAGACAACTAATGAAACCTTTTAAAACCTTGCTGAATATGAAAAGCGGCGAGCTCAATCCCTATAAAGGTGTAATTGAGAGGAGGTTGAGTGATACAAAGGGAATGTGGCTTGATGCTCAGGCCTACAGTAAACTCCTTAATCAGGAAGATAAGCTGATCTATAAGGTATACGAAGTAGATGTTCCTCAGAAGTCCGGACAATTGCCTCACTGTACGACTATCATCTATCCTGGTAAAGTAGGAAGCGAATATTTTATGACCAAAGGGCACTTTCATCTTAAGGAGGATACAGCCGAGATCTATTTTTGTCTTCAAGGAGAGGGGTATTTATTAATGCAAACCAGGCAGGAACAAGTTTCCTATATCCAAATGAAATCAGGTACTATAGCTTATGTTCCTCCTTATCAGGGACATAGGACCATGAATACCGGGGATGAGGAATTTATCTTCCTGGCCGTATATCCAGGAGATGCGGGGCACGATTATAAAGCTGTGGAGGAGAGAGGTTTTGCTAAAGTTTTAGTAGAAGAGAGAGGAAGTCCTCAGTTGATGAGAAACCCAAAGTACGTCAGCGAGCCAGAATAAATGGCATTCCCTTCTCCTGAAATTATTGTTGCACTCCCCCTTGCCGGAGGGGATATCTTGGGCAGAAGGTTCCCAATGTTTTCCAGGGGTAAAGATTGCAGTTAAATATTTGTGATTTTGCTAAGATGATTGAATTCAGTCTGGTAAGACCTGATGCAACAGAGGAGGATATAAAGGAGTTTTGTTGCATTATCAGGGAAAATAATTTTGCCACTGCCTGCGTTAATCCGGCTAATGTGCCTCTTACAGCAGAGCTTCTCAGGGGAACAGATATAGGCATTTCAGCCTCCATTGGCTTCCCCTTCGGTGCCCATATTGCGGAAGTAAAAATCTTAGAGGCTAAACGGGCCACGGAAATGGGAGCAACTCAGATAGACATGGTAATAAACATAGGTGCTTTAAAATCGGGGAAAGATAAGATTGTTTTTGAAGATATCAGGGGAGTGGTTGAGGCAGTAAAGGATTTTCCAGTAAAAGTGATTCTGGAAAATGGGTTCTTAAATAACCAAGAAAAAGTAAGGGGATGCAGAATTGCCAAAGAAGCAGGGGCCAGTTTTGTAAAGACATCAACAGGAGTTGAAAGTAAGTACCTTCTTGAGAGAAATTCTGAATCTATAGGGGCAACAGTCAAAGATGTCAAGCTGATGAAAAAGACAGTGGGAAACAAACTGAAGGTTAAAGCATCGGGAAGAATACACACCCTTGATTTTGCCCTGGAGCTGATAAAAGCAGGGGCAGACAGAGTGGGAACCAGCAAAGGGCCTCAACTGATTCGGGAATTTAAGGAGAGATTTGGAGATTCTCTCGGTTGACAAAAACTTTGTTTTGACTATACTATATTATAGAATTTAGTTCTGTAATATAGAAGAAAGTAAGAGAAAATTCAAGCAATTAAACCTACTAATAATATGGTGAGTTTAAAATAATAGATGAGGGGGTGATAGAGAAGATAAGTATGAAAAGAGAGAGGATAGGTTCTTTGAAAGAAAGTAAGACCTTTCAAAAAGGAGGTTAAGAATGTTCAAAAAAACAAGAAAGAGTAGGCTCATCCTGGTACTGTGCGTTTCGGCAGTCTTGCTGAGCGCTCTGGGAATTAGTCCGGCCCTGGCAGAGAAAAGATTTGAGGGAGTTGAAATTACCGTATTTACGCAAACCCCTCCCTTTATTGCCAAGCCAGTGCAGATGTTTAGGGCTGATTGGGAGAAGGAAACTGGGGGAAAAGTGAGATTGATTACCGCTCCCTGGGGGGAGCTATACCCGAAGATGTTTAGCTCGTTTGCCCTAGGGGCCAAAAATTACGATATCATCATTTTTCCAGCAGCCTACCTGGCAGATTTTGCCAGTAACGAGTTTTTGGCTCCTCTGGATACCTTCCTTGCTGCAGATACGAGAATAGATTGGCTGGATATATTGCCGGTTTACCGAGAAAAAATCTCCACCTATGCTGGCACAATCTATGCTATTACTATGGATGGGGATAGCCACATGTTCTACTACCGCCGAGACGCCATCGAGAATCCTGAACATCAAGCCAAATTCAAAGCCAAATACGGATATGACCTCGCTCCTCCCAAGACCTGGGCAGAGGTTCGAGACGTAGCCGAGTTCTTTAACGGATGGGATTGGGACGGCGATGGCCGGATAGAATATGGAGTGGTGGAGGGTATGAGGAAGGGTGCTCAGGGATTCTGGACCTTTTTTTCTCGGTCGGCAGCCTATACCTCCATACCTGGACAGGCTCAAGGCCTATTTTTCGACCCTGAGACCATGGAACCCCTGATAAACGATCCGGGTCATGTCCAGGCACTTGAAGACTGGGTAGAGATGATAGAATTTGGTGTTCCTGGTATGATTAATATGGATAATGGGGAGGTAAGAAGTGTTTATGCTGCGGGAGAAGCTGCTCTGGCTATAGATTGGGGAGACGTTGGAGTTATATCAGATACCGATCCCGGGTCTACGGTTAAGGGAAAGGTAGGCTACAGCATACTTCCGGGAACTACCAGGGCCTGGGACTATGTCAAGAAGAGCTGGGTAGATTTTCCTGAAGTGAACCATGCACCTTACCTTGCCTTTGGAGGTTGGATAGCAGGAATTGATGCCAAGAGCGACAATGTAGAAGCAGCCTATGACTTCCTTTCATTTTTGGGTAGTCCGGAAAATAGCTACATCTGTGTAACCACACCTGAGACAGGTTTTAACCCTTTTCGGGAGTCACATTTTGAGAAGTTAGCCGGCTGGTATGGGTATGGATTTGTTAACCCAGAAGACTATTTGGGCGCCATACAAGCGACTATCGCTCATTCCAACGTTCAACCTGATATAAGAATTCCGGGAGCATTCCGCTACTTTGAAGCTCTTGATGCTCAACTTGCCATGGCTCTTGCTGGAGCGAAATCGGCAAAGCAAGCCCTTGATGACGCAGCTAAAGAATGGGAGGCAATAACCGAAGATCTGGGTAAAGAAAAACAGCTGAAAAACTATAGGGCCTCGCTGGGATTACCTATCGAATAGAAGAAAGTGTAAACCAACCTGGTTTTTTATCGTCCCCAGAGGTTTAGAATCTTCTAGACCGCTGGGGACGTCTTGTATTTAAGATGAGGAAACTTTGATGATAAATATCTGGAGCTCATTTACCGGAAAGAAAGCAGGAAGAGCGTTCGTTCTTCCGGCAGTGATAATCCTTTTACTCTTAACTATATTTCCCTTCCTTTTTTCGCTTTTCTTAAGCTTTGGTAAAGTATCCTTTCTGGGTGGCCTGCAAATTCATTTTGCCGGACTCAGGAACTGGCTGAGATTATTTAATGATGAGCGCTTTTACAATGCCTTATCCAACACCGTTCTAATTGCAGTGATTGCGGTAGCTATGGAATATGTTTTGGGCTTGGGGTTAGTTTTACTGCTAAACAGAGGAGTCAAAGGGAGCACATTTTTTAGAGTTCTGTTCTTCCTTCCCATGATGTTGACTCCCATTGCAGTTGGATATATGTGGAGAATGATGTTTAATCCTACTCGGGGCCCCATTAACCATGTCTTACCCTTACTGGGCCTTCCTGCCGCCGGCTGGCTAACGGAGCCGAAGATAGTGCTATATTCAATTATACTAACGGATATCTGGCAGTGGACACCTTTTATGATTCTCATCCTATTTGCTGGTCTTCAGAGTATTCCGCCCGCTTTGTTGGAAGCGGCCAAAGTAGATGGTGCCTCTGGCTGGCGGCTATTCAGGGAAATCATATTTCCCTTACTGATTCCGGCATCTGTCGCCGCCATCTTACTTAGAAGCATTGAGGTTCTCAAGATAGTGGACAAAATATATATTTTAACTGGAGGAGGTCCGGGGATATATTCTGAAAGTATGACTTTATTTGGATACAATCTGGGACTTCGCGCTTTCGATTTAGCATATGGGGCCACCATCGCTTTTAGCCTTTTTGCTACCGTCCTGGTAATTTCCATTATTTTCTTACTGATGACCAGACGCTCTCAGGAGATTAGCCTAGAATGAAAGCTGTGAAAAATGAAAGATTTATGAAGGTAACCACCTATCTCTTGCTCATTGCTTGGGCAGTTTTTGTTGTATTTCCTCTCTATTGGATGCTAACCACTTCCTTTAAGTCAAAATTAGACGTCTTTCTAGGTCCCAAATATATTCCCTGGGTAGATTTTAGGCCAATAGTGCAATGGTGGATAAGGATATTCACAGTGGAACGAGAAGAGGTGATTCGTCCGCTGATTAATAGTATCATAGTTGCCAGTATTAGCTCGCTACTTGCGGTCTTATTGGGCACCATGGCCGCCTATGGCTTGACAAGATTTAAGTTTAAATTTGGCTTTTTCCGTAATCATGATATCCTTGTCTGGATAGTCTCCCAGAGGATGATGCCGCCCATTGTGATTGTCCTGGCCTTATTTTTGATGTTTAAGGTAGTAAATCTTCTCGATACTCGGGTTGGCATGATCCTTATCTATACAGCGTTCAATTTGCCCATCGCCGTCTGGATGATGAGGAATTTTTTATCACAAATTCCTATTTCCATCGAAGAGGCAGCCATGGTTGATGGAGCTTCACGGTCTCAGATATTCTTCAGAGTAGTCCTTCCCCTGACTCTGCCTAGCCTGGCGGCTACTTTTCTTCTCTGTTTTATTTTTGCCTGGAATGAGTTTCTCTTTGCCCTAATTTTGACCTTTGATAAAGCTAGCACTATGCCCATATTGATTGCCTCTCAGCACTTTCAAAGGGGACCCCAGTGGTGGGACATATCGGTCATGTCAACGGTGGCCATAGCTCCGGTGGTAATTATAGCCCTTAGTCTGCAGCGCTATTTCGTTAAGGGCTTGATCCCCATAAGTAAGTGATGATAGGGGAGATGATTTAAGAACTTGCGTTTTGCCCGCACGGTTTTAGCCATCAATTTCCGTTTTTCCTTAATTTAATAGTATAGGAATTTCCTTTTTCCCTTCACTTCAATCCTCTCCCCACAGGGGAGAGGGAAGGGTGAGGGGGTCAGTTCATAGACAGGCAGATT
Organism: Candidatus Aerophobetes bacterium Ae_b3a; assembly: GCA_005223095.1. GTDB lineage: Bacteria > Aerophobota > Aerophobia > Aerophobales > AE-B3A > AE-B3A. The sequence continues at coordinate 7,887 of NJBQ01000064.1, read as the reverse complement.
ATGATTTTTTAGAAGAGATAAAAAGGAGGAGAATAAAGATATGGAGTACCGATTTCTTGGGAATACCGGTTTGAAGGTTTCTGAGCTTGCTTTTGGAACACAAACGTTCGGCTGGGGTGCTGATGAGAAAACCGCTCATGCCCTGGCAGATTTGTTCGTGCAGGCGGGAGGTAATCTATTTGACACAGCCGATTCATATAATGGCGGTGTAGCAGAGTCAATGCTCGGTTCCTGGTTAAAGGCGAGAAAAAACAGACATTCGGTGATTGTTGCCACTAAAGTCTTTTTTCCTACCGGAGATGGTCCTAATGATGCCGGCGCATCGCGAAAGCACATTTTCCACTCCATCAATGAGAGTCTAAACAGACTGAAAACAGATTACGTTGATCTGTACCAGATTCACTGCTTTGACCTATCAACACCATTAGAAGAGACCCTGAGTGCCCTGGATGATTTAGTTCGGGCCGGAAAGATTCGTTATATGGGGGCTTCTAATTACACTGCCTCCCAACTGGAAAAAGCTTTGATGCTCAGCGAAATTCACCAATGGGAATCGTTTAGCGCTCTGCAAGCCGAATACAGCCTCATTGTGAGAAGTATAGAGTGGGAGCTTCTCCCCCTCTGCAAAGAGGAGGGAGTGGGTTTTCTGGCCTGGTCTCCGGTGGCAGGCGGGTGGCTTACCGGCAAGTACGGACGAAATCAGCCACCTCCATCCAACAGCAGAGTGGGTAGAAAAGATAGATGGGATGATCAACCAGAGCAGCGTGAAAGTGAACTCACCTGGCGGGTTATTGATAACCTTATTGAAATAGGTAAAGATTGCGGAAAAACTCCTGCTCAAATAGCACTGAACTGGATTCTGCAACAACCCGGCATAACTGCCTCGATCTTGGGCGTACGCACTTTAGAGCAGCTAAAAGAAAATTTAGGGTGTATAGGTTGGCAGCTTTCAGAGGAAGAGATGAATAAACTGAAAAAAGCAAGCGATGTCCCTCTCCCGTATCCATACCGGTTCATTGAAAGGTATACCAGGAGAAGATAAAGCATTTAAGTCTGTACTAATTAATTAAGAAAACCTGCTCCAAGTGAACGACCTCACACCAGAGTTGGGGGGTATTCTGGTCTCACTCATTTTCCGGTTGACAAAAATTTTATTTTGACTATACTATATTATAGAATTAAATTCTATAATATAGAAGGAGGAACGACTTGTCTAAAAAAGAACCTAGCTATCCCCTGAAGGCCTTGGATAAATCTTTAGCAATTCTGGAGATTTTGTTTCAAGAGAACTCTCCTTTGAGTATAGCTGAACTCAGCAAAAGATTAGGTATCTACCCCAGTACTATCCACCGCATTCTGGACACTTTAAGATATTGGGAGTATGTAGAGCAGGATTCCCATACGCAAAGGTACCAACTGGGACTGAAGGTACTAGAACTGGGTATGGCTAAACTGCACGGGATGGAGCTGGCAAAAGAGGCTGCTTCTTATCTTAAGGAGTTACAAAATCAATCAAATGAGACTGTTCACCTGGCTATCTTGGAAGAAGGAGAAGTCCTTTACCTAGATAAAGAGGAATCTTCTCAGAGTATAAGGATGGTTTCCAAAGTGGGCAGGCGTGTACCTGCTCATTGTACAGGGCTGGGTAAAGTTCTATTAGCTTACCTGGACCAAGAAGAACAAGAAAAAGTCATTAAGGAAAAAGGGCTTTCCCGTTTTACTGAAAATACTATAACCAACAAGAAAAAGCTAAGAGAAGAACTGAGCAAAGTTAGAGAGCAAGGTTTTGCAGAAGACAGGGAAGAGCACGAGAAAGATGTCCGTTGTCTAGCTGCTCCCATAAAAGATCATCGTGGCACAGTGATAGCGGCTGTTAGCCTTTCTGCCCCTGCTTTCCGTATGAACGCTAGTAGAAAAAGAAAGTTAAAGAAGACTCTGATCCAAGCGGGTGAGGCTATCTCCAAACGATTGGGATATAATAGGACTCGAGGAACTACTTCCGTCTGTTAGGTATCTTCATCGACCCATATAATCTTTCTCACTCGCCGGAGCTGCTCTGGATGTTATGGAAAAAGAGTCACCTGACCCCAAAAATCCTCTTTTGAAATTGGACAATGTCATCATTAGCCCACATATTTCTTATTATTGGGAGCAATCTTAGGCTGAACTAAAAACAAAAGCAGCTCAAGCAGTCTGAGATGTCCTAAAAGGAGAGCTGCCCAGAGCGATTGTTAATCCTCAGGTAGTGAAGGAAAGACAGGATTTGGGAATAGGACGATATCTCTTGGTCGATAAGATACGGCAAAGAAAAATTCATGAGATAAAAGGAGAAAAGAAGTATGAGTCAAAAAAGCGAAAAACTAGGGATTATGCTTGAGGGCGGAGTTATTCCCGTCATCAGGGCAAAGTCAGCCGACGAGGCTCTTAAAGTAGTTGAGGCTATCAGAAAAGGAGGAATTAATACCATTGAGATAACTATGACGGTTCCGGGTGCTATAGGGGTTATGGAAAGGCTGGCCAAGGAGGCCGGTGGTGAGATATTGTTAGGAGCAGGGTCAGTGCTCGATCCGGAAACTGCCCGCGCATCTATTCTGGCCGGTGCCGAATTTATTGTGGGTCCCTGCCTTAACCCGGAACTGGTGAGGCTATGTAGGAGGTATAGTAAAATAATAATTCCGGGAGCTATGACTCCTACTGAGATAATGAGCGCCTGGGAGATGGGGGCAGATATAGTAAAGGTTTTTCCCGCTGGTCAATTAGGTGGGCCCTCTTATATCAAGAGCATAAAGGCACCCTTACCACAGGTCCTGCTTAATCCTACCGGAGGGGTCAGTTTAGATAATGCCGGGGAATTTATTAAGGCTGGAGCTTCGGTTATCTCAGCCGGTAGTGCCCTGGTGGATAAAAAAGCTGTGGCCCAAGCGCAGTTTGAAGTGATAACCAGAAAAGCAGAACAATTCGTAGAGGAGGTAAGAAAGGCCAGAGGAGAATGAGGTTAGCCAATAAGGTGGCCATTGTTACCGGTGCTGGCCGAGGTATAGGTAAAGCCACGGCTTTAACTTTTGCTCGGGAAGGAGCAAAAGTGGTGGTAAATGATATCGATGCTAAGGCGGCTCAACAAGTAGCCACTGAAATCGAATCCATGGGACGTCAGGTTCTGACTATAAAAGCGGATGTTTCACAGAGTAAAGAGGTGAACCGGATGATTCAATCCATCCTGCAGAAATTTGGAAGGGTGGATATCTTAGTAAATAATGCCGGAATTATATGCCGCGGTTCCACCGAAAATCTGAGCGAGGAAGAATGGGACAGGGTTTTAAGTGTGAATCTTAAAGGTGCTTTTAACTGTTGTAAAGCAGTCATAGGAGTTATGAAGAAACAGAGAGCCGGGAAAATCGTAAATATATCCTCTATTGCGGGAAAGATGGGAGATATTGCCTCTGCTCCCTGTTATGGCGCCTCTAAAGCAGGGATTGCCTGTCTTGCTAAATCTTTGGCTAGGGAACTAGCCCCTTATGGAATAAATGTAAATGCGGTTGCGCCCCATGCCATCGAGACGGAGATGAGCAGAGAGTGGTCGAATAAGAAAAGGAAAAGCATCATTAGTAGCATTCCCTTGGGAAGACTAGGTCAACCTAGCGACGTAGCTGAAGCAGTGGTTTTTTTAGCTTCGGATAGTGCAAAGTTTATCACTGGTGAGGTATTGGATGTAAATGGTGGCTGTTTAATGGATTAAAATTGGTTAATAGGTGCCCCAAAATAATACATGAGGAGGTGAAAAAGGTGGTAAAAAAGGATTAATTACTGGGTGAGGGGCATCCAAGTGACCAACTTCTTTGTATAACAAGGAGGAAAGAGGATGAAAAAAAGTACAAAATGGCTCTTAATGAGCCTGGTAACGGTGTTTATTTTGACTGCTGCGGTAACTCTGAGTTTTGGGAAGGTGACTCTACGATTCTCTGATTGGCACATGGGAGAGGCCCACTGGCTCAAGGCCCTGGAAGAGGCAAAGGTTATTTTTGAGAAGCAATACCCGGATATCAAGATCACCTTTGAGCCGGTTTCCTACGGAGAGAAAGAGACCAAGTATATTACGGCATCTGAGGCTGGGCAGGCACCTGATGTGATGCACCTTCATGCTTATTCCCTAGCGGCGTTCATCGAGAAAGGTTATGCTCTTGATTTGACTCCCTTCATTAACAAAGAAAAGGCTGGTTTTCTCGATGCCTGGTATGCTCTACCTTTGACACTCTGTACGTACAAGGGGAAAGTGTATGCTATGCCAGGTGACTACATGGCTCAGGTTCTGGTTCGCAATACGGAGCTATTCATGAAAGCCGGGTTTGATCCCGCCAAGCCCCCCGTAACCTGGGATGAGTTCTTGGAATATGCTCAGGCCCTTACGGTAGACAGAGATGGCGACTTTAAGGTAGATCAATGGGGCTTTGGTATGATTGGGGCCAAAAGTCCTGGCTTTGAACTTCGATTCAGCCCCTTTGTCTGGAGTTTCGGGGCTGACTATTTAACAGAAGATATGAAGCATTCGGCATTGGATACCCCTGAGGCAGCTGAAGCGATTAAATTCTTTGTCAGCCTATATCGAGAGTACGGTGTGGCACCTCCCGGAGCTACTGCCTTTGGTCCTTTCGACGTGAGGACGCAGCTAGCCCAAGAGAAGGTAGCCATGAATATAGGATCAGGCTGGACAGTCCCTATAGTAGATAGCATAAACCCTGAGCTAGGAGCCTCCCAGGTGCTGGAGTATTCTGCTGTGCCGGTAAAGAGAAAGGCAATTACCTCTGCCTGGCTTAGTGCCTGGATAATAAGTCCCAATAGCAAGCATCCCCGGGAAGCCTGGGAATGGACCAAGTTTATTACCAGCAAAGAAATGGAACTAAAATGGTTCAGGGACGCCTCTGTGCTTTCGGCCAGACAAGATGTTAGTGGAGTATCTCTCGAAATCCTGGAAGATAAGCACGCCAAGGTCGTTGCCTATGAGTTAGCTTTTGCAAAGTTTGTTCCCCAGATAAAAGAATGGCCTGAGATAATCGATGCCGTCACCACTGCAGTTCAAGAAGGCCTAATTGGGGTTAAGACTCCTGAAAAAGCTCTGGCAGATGCCCACAAAAGGATTAACGCTATTCTTGCTCGATGAAGAGTAAGAATGCGATTTCCATTGGGATGGTTACTGTACTAGGGTAGATAAATAAGGGGGAAGGGTGGCAAGAGCCTCTCTTCCCCCTTGTGAGTCGTTAAACCTCAATAGGTTTCCAGATTTAAGAATCTCAATCAGTGCCCCAATCCAGACCAAAAGGAAATAAGTGATGCTTGCCCTACGTATCAAAGATAAGCAGATGGGTTATTTTTTTATTCTGCCGGCGGCCTTGATGCTTCTGGCGGTGATAATCTACCCAGCAATATACAGCTTAAAGTTGAGTTTTACTTCAGAGTCAGAGGCTTTATACTCCCTAACTAATTATGCAGAACTTTTTCGGGATGCTCTATTTTGGCAAGCCTTCAGAAATACCTTGGTTTTTGTTGGGGTAGTGGTGACTCTTCATCTGGTAATAGGGTTCTCCATTGCTATGGCATTAAACACCCGGATTAAAGCAAGGTTGCTTTTCAGGCTAATTGTTCTGCTTCCCTGGACAGTTCCTGATGTTGTTGCCGGTATTACCTGGAAATGGATATATGATCCGGTATATGGGGCTCTAAACGACCTTCTATCCAGATTAAATCTCATTGATGCTCCTATCTTATGGCTATCCGACCCTAAACTAGCTATGGCTAGCATTATTTTTGCCGATATCTGGCGGGGATTCCCTTTTGTTATGCTAATCCTGCTGTCTGGTCTACAGGCTATTCCCAGGGAATTATATGAGGCAGCCAAGATTGATAGAGCATCAGGTTTTCAGTCGTTCCGATACATAACCTTACCCAGTCTGAAGAAAATAGTAGGGGTCGCTTTAGCCCTGGATATTATCTGGGAGTTCAGGCGCTTTGGTCTGGTACAGACGATGACCCAGGGTGGACCTGGACATCAAACCGAGGTCTTCTCTACCCTTATATACAAAGAATATTTTCAATTCTTTCGCTTTGAATATGCCAGTGCCATAGCCGTAATAATGAGTATTATTCTTCTCTCTCTTAGCCTTCCCTATATATGGATGATAAGCAAGGAGTAGTGATGAGCAGGTCTTTTTTCTCTTTATCAGACAAGGGAGTTGTGATGTACTAACCAGGAGATGGAAGATGAGAGCCTTAGGAATACAACAGCAACAGACGATAAAAATTAGCCTGGTCTATTTTTTTCTTGTCTTAGTCTCTATTTTTGTTTTTTTCCCCTTTGTCTGGATGTTCTTAACCTCCTTAAAGACAAACCCTGAAGCATTGCGTATCCCTCCCACCTGGGTACCCCAGAAACTAACCTTCGAAGCCTACATTGCCATCTGGACAAGGAAACCCTTTGGAACATATTTTATGAATAGTGTAATGATAGCTTCCTGCACGGCAGCCATATCTACATTCCTGGGAGCTTTAGCCGGCTACGGTTTTTCCAGATTCATATTCAGGGGCAAGACTCTGCTCCTGGGAGCTTTTTTGGCTACCCAAATGCTCCCTGGCGGCTTACTCATCGGTCCCTACTTTAAGATATTAGCCAGGATTGGCCTGTTTAATACCCGTACCGGTTTAATAATAGCTTTTATCACCATCTGCCTTCCTTTTTCTACCTGGATGTTAAAGGGATTCTTTGACACCATTCCTCCAGAGCTGGATCAAGCGGCCATGATTGACGGATGTTCTAGAATAGGTGCTTTTCGCCGAGTGTTGTTGCCGGTGGCCAAACCGGGAATGGTGGCCACAGTGTTGTTTGCCTTTTTGTTGGCCTGGGGTGACGTATTATGGGCTCTTTGTTTAACCAGTACCCATGAGATGAGCACGGTGACTTTAGGAATTCTGAGGTTTGTGGGGGAATTTCAGGTTTACTGGCCTATGTTGATGGCCGGTTCTATCATTGGAAGTGTGCCGGCAATAATTCTGTATATTATGCTGCAGAAATTTCTCATTACCGGTCTGACAGCAGGAGCGGTGAAAGGATGATTAAGCCAAAAAAGACACTCTCTCAAAGATGCACTAATCAGAAGATTTTCAATGTACTTCTTAGATGCTGTTGATTTTGGTGGACCATTGGTTAAAGGTTCTGAGATTCGATTTCCTGGCCCAGAATCTTTTTAGTCCAGGTTGGAACAAGGTAGGAATAGCTGACCAAAACCTAACAATATCAATAAGCATTCCCGCTTCCCGTAAAGAGGCGTCTGGAGATGATGTCCAGGTCCATCCAACTTTTCTCACTTGACAAAAAGTTTGTTTCGACTATACTCTATTGTAGAATTAAATTCTATAATATAGAAGAGAAGCGACTTACCTAAAAAAGAACCTAGTTATCTCCTGAAGGCCAAACTATTAGAGGTGGGCATGGTTAAATTTTATAATAGATGCCATCAACATCTCTTGCTTTGTTCCCAGGTTGACCAGCCGGAAGCAAAATCAGCTAAAGGAAACCCTTATTAAGACAAGACAATTGGGGTATAAGGGGATTTACCTTTACCTCTAAATTTATCTTAAAAGGGCAACAAGCTAGAAAATTATGGCCGGGAAAGGGGGTGATAGGTAGGCCGGACTGAAATAAGTTGGAAGAGCAAAAAATTAAGAGAGGAGTTTAGAATCAAAAAGGGGGATTAATCATGAAAAGCAAGTATGTAATAGCTGTAAGTTTACTACTGATTTTTGGATTAGGTACAGGTGCTGTTGTAGCACAACCCGCGTACGAGCTGATCAAATGGAACCAGCCAATGGCCATCCATGAAAGGATAGGTGCTGAGCAAT